>NZ_JBHSLC010000012.1:0-92339 GCF_042657465.1 Azospirillum himalayense
CCTCTTCCGCCGCGGCCTTGGCGACGGCGAGCGAGACGCCGAGGATGGCGTTGGCGCCCAGCCGGCCCTTGTTGGGGGTGCCGTCCAGCTCGATCATGGCGAGGTCGAGGGCGCGCTGGTTGGAGCCGTCGAGGCCGGCGATGGCGTCGAAGATCTCGCCGTTGACCGCCTCCACGGCCTTCAGCACGCCCTTGCCGCCGTAGCGGGACTTGTCGCCGTCGCGCAGCTCCACCGCCTCGTGCGCGCCGGTCGAGGCGCCCGACGGAACGGCGGCGCGGCCGAAGGCGCCGGATTCGAGCAGGACGTCCACCTCGACGGTCGGGTTCCCACGGCTGTCGAGGATCTCGCGGGCGTGGATTTCGGTAATGGCGCTCATGTTTGTCCTTCCTCCGCGTTGCGCGCGTCCACTGGATGATCTTTCCAGGCGGATGATCTTTCCAGGCGAAAAAGAAGCGCGCGGGCTTGATAGCCCTGCGTGCGGGGGGATGCAAGGCCGCTGGGGCGCAACAACGCGCGGAAGGACGCCCGGACGGTGGAGCACCCCTATCCGGTTGTGCAGCGCACCTGCTTCCAAAGTCGCATAGACCACCTTGTCCCGTACCCGTAGCGTTCTAACGTTCGCTAGCGGGGCCGCCCGCGGCGGGCGGCAACAGCCCCTGGGAATCACCCCAAGGCCAATCCAAGCGCGGAGGACCCAACCATGAAGACCTGGCGCAAGCCCCAGATCGTCGAAATCGCCGTCGGCACCGAAATCAACGCCTACGCCTGCGCCCGCCTCTGAGCGCCGGCCGGTTCCCATGCGTGACGACCGCCGCCTGATTCGGGCCGCCTTGATTAGGGAAGGCACCCCATGCTGACGATCCTCGTCCTTGGCTCCGCCGCGGGCGGCGGTTTTCCCCAGTGGAACTGCAACTGCGCGGGCTGCCGCCGCGCCCGCTCCGGCGACCCGGCGGCCCGCCCGCGCACCCAATCCTCGCTCGCCGTCAGCGGGGGCGACGGGCGCTGGTTGCTGCTGAACGCCTCGCCGGACATCGGCCAGCAGATCCTCGCCAACCCGGCGCTGCACCCGCAGACCGCCGTGCGCCACAGCCCCATCGCCGCGGCGGTGCTGACCAACGCCGACATCGACCATGTGGCGGGCCTGCTGACTCTGCGCGAATCCCAGCCGCTGGCCGTTTACGCCACCGACCGGGTGCACCGCGTGCTGGAGGCGAACGCGGTCTTCCGCGTGGTCAATCCGGAGCTTGCGCCGCGCCGCGCCATGGCGCTGGACCGGCCCTGGGTTCCCGCCGACGCCGCCGGAACCCCCTTCCCCTTCGAGATCGAAGCCTTTGCCGTGCCCGGCAAGGTCGCGCTCTATCTGGAGGACCCGTCCGCCGCCGGCTTCGGCTCGGTGGCGGAGGACACGGTGGCTCTGCGCATCCGCGACCGCAACGGCGACGGGGAGTTCTTCTACATCCCCGGATGCTCGGCCATGCCGGGCTGGCTCGCCGACCGGCTGCGCGGGGCGCCGCTGGTGCTGTTCGACGGCACCACCTGGACCGACGACGAGATGATCCGCGCCGGCACCGGCAGCAAGACCGGCCAGCGCATGGGCCACATGGCGATGTCCGGCCCGGACGGCTCCATCGCCGCCTTCGCGGGACTGGGCGTGCGGCGCAAGGTCTTCGTCCACATCAACAACACCAACCCGGCCCTGCTGGACGACTCGCCCGAACGGGCAGCAGCCGCCGCCGAAGGTTGGGAGATCGCCCACGACGGGATGGAGTTCACGCTATGACGTCAGCGCTGTCGCGCGAGGACCTGGAACGCGAGCTGCGCGCCATCGGCGAGCGCCAGTACCACGACCTCCACCCCTTCCACAAACTGCTGCACGGCGGGAAGCTGAAGCGCGGGCAGGTCCAGGCCTGGGCGCTGAACCGCTTCTACTATCAGGTCTGCATCCCGAAGAAGGATCTCGCCCTGATGGCGCGGATGGACGATCCGGCGCTGCGCCGCATCTGGATCCAGCGCGTGCTCGACCATGATGGCTTCGGCGAGAGCCGGGAGCGCGAGGAGGGCAAGGTCGGCGGAATCGAGCGCTGGCTGCGCCTGACCGACGGGCTGGGTCTGGACCGCGACTATGTCACTTCGCTGAGGGGCATCCTGCCGGCGACCCGCTACGCCGTCGATTCCTACGTCAATTTCGTGTCAAGCAAATCGACGTTGGAGGCCGTTGCCTCGTCCCTGACCGAGCTGTTCGCCCCGGCCATCCACCGCGAGCGCATCGCCGGGTTCGAGGCCTACTACGCCTTTGCCAACGACGCCACCCTGTCCTATTTCCGCAAGCGGCTGGACGAGGCGCCGCGCGACGTCGAATTCGGGCTCGAATACGTGCTCGACAACGCCCGGACACCGGAGCAGCAGCAGCAGGTGATCGCCGCGTTGCGCCACAAGGCGGAGCTGCTGTGGGCACAGCTGGACGCGCTGCACCACGCCTATGTGTCGCCCGGCCTGATCCCGCCCGGCGCCTTCGTGCCGGACGACATGGAACCGCCGGTCTACCGGCGATGACGGACGGCGTGACCGAGGAGGACCGGGTCCGGCTGGCCCCCGGCGTCATGCTCCGCCAGGACCGGGTGCGCGGCCATTGGCAGCTCCTGGGGCCGGAGCGCGTGCTGATCCTGGACGAGGTGGCGCTTGAGGTGGTGCGGGCCGTGACCGCCAAACCTCCGGTGACGGTGGGCGCGGCCGTCGCGACTCTGGCCGCGCAATTCGACGCGCCGCGGGAGGAGATCGCCGCGGATGTGTTGGAACTGTTGGGCGACATGATCACGAAGGGGTTCCTGACCCGATGACCTTCTGTGGCGCCACGACCGGACTCGAACCGCCGCTGGCCCTGCTGGCGGAACTGACGCACCGCTGCCCGCTGCGCTGCGCCTACTGCTCCAACCCGCTGGCGCTCGACCCGGCCAGCCGGGAGCTGGACACCGCCGCCTGGTGCCGCGTGCTCGACGAGGCGGCGGACCTCGGCATCATCCAGGTGCATTTCTCCGGCGGCGAGCCGACGGCGCGCAAGGACCTGGAGGCGTTGATCGCCCACGCCACCGCGGCCGGGCTCTACGCCAACCTCATCACCTCCGCGGTTCTGCTCGACCGGGCGAGGCTGGAGCGGCTGCGCAACGCCGGGCTCCAGCATGTGCAGATCGGCTTCCAGGACACGGTGCCGGCCAAGGCCGAACTGATCAGCGGCTTCCCCGGCGGCCAGCCGAAGAAGCTGGAGGTGGCGCGCGCGGTCACCGATGCCGGCATGGCGCTGACGGTCAACGCCATCGTGCAGCGCCACAACATCGACCGGGTCGACGATTTCATCGACATGGCGCTGGAGTTGAAGGCCGGCCGGATCGAGATCGCCAACGTCCAATATTACGGCTGGGCGCTGAAGAACCGCGCCGCCCTGATGCCGACCCGCGCGCAGCTGGTCCATATGGACGAGCGGGTGCGCGCCCGCCTGCCGGAGCTGAAGGGCCGGCTGGTCGTCGACTATGTGGTGCCCGACTACTACGCCAAGCGCCCCAAGGCCTGCATGGGCGGCTGGGGCCGCAAGTTCCTGAACGTGACGCCCAGCGGCTCGGTTCTGCCCTGCCATGCCGCCGAGACGATCCCCGGCATGACGTTCGATCGGGTGACGGAGCGCCCGCTGGCCGACATTTGGGCCAACTCCGCCGCCTTCCAGCGCTACCGCGGCACCGATTGGATGCCGCAACCCTGCCGGAGCTGCGACCAGAAGGAGATCGACTGGGGCGGCTGCCGCTGTCAGGCGCTGGCGCTGACCGGAAGCGCCGACAACACCGATCCGGTGTGCGACCTGTCGGAGCATCACGGCCGGCTGGCGGAGATCGCCGCAGAGGATGGCGGTACGGCCGAGGCGCCGATCACCTACCGGAGCTTCAGCCTCTTGTGACGCTATCTTAGCCCTCTCCCCTCAGGGGAGAGGGTGGCCTGGAGGGCCGGTGAGGGGGATGCGCGTGGTGCTACGTCCGGCAAAAGCGCAACCCCCTCACCCTAAACCCTCTCCCCAGAGGGGAGAGGGGATTGGCTCACTTCTTCGGGGCGGTCGTCGCCGAGGCGCTGGTCTTGGAGCCGCCGACCGCGGCGATGCGCCCCTTGATGTCGTCGTAGACGTTCTGCGGCACGATCTTCTTGCTGACCAACTCGTCCTTGGAACGGTAAGGGCGGTTCTTCACGATGGCCTCGGACCGCGCCTCGCCGATTCCCGGCAAGGTCTGAAGCTCGTCCTTGCCGGCGGTGTTGAGGTCGATGACCTTGGCCTTCGCCGTCGACGATGACGACCCGCTGCCCATCGGCGGCGCGGTGGTGGTGCCGCTGTGCCCTGGCGGCATGGCCGGCTTGGCCTGCGGCATGGGCGTGGTCGAAGGCGTTGCGGACGGCGCGGTCGATTGCGCGAGGGCGGGAACGGCGATCATCGCGCCAACACTGGCGATGGCGGCGATGGCGCACAGGCGGATCGGCTTCATGGCGTTGCTCCATGGCTCAACCCACGGGCGCTCCAGCGGAAGCGCGGCGCCCACGGTGCCTGGGCAACGCTGGAACCGGCACGCCGTTCCCGAACCTGTCCTTTCGTCAGCCTTTTGCGAGCCGATCGAAGGCCTGGAGGCGCGCCAGCAGGGCCGGCATTTCCTTCAGTGGGACCATGTTCGGACCGTCGCTGGGAGCGCAGTCCGGATTCTCGTGGGTCTCCATGAAGACGGCGGCGACGCCCACGGCGATGGCGGCACGCGCCAGCACCGGAACGAACTCGCGCTGGCCGCCGGAGGTGGTGCCCTGCCCGCCCGGCTGCTGCACGGAATGGGTGGCGTCGAAGACCACCGGGAAGCCGGTCTCCGCCATGATCGGCAGGGACCGCATGTCCGACACCAGCGTGTTGTAGCCGAAGCTGGCGCCGCGCTCGCACAGCAGCACCTTGTCGTTGCCCGACGCCACCAGCTTCGCCGCGACGTTCTTCATGTCCCAGGGGGCGAGGAACTGGCCCTTCTTGACGTTGACCGCCCGGCCCGTCTTGGCCGCCGCGATCAGCAGGTCGGTCTGGCGGCAGAGGAAGGCGGGGATCTGGAGGACGTCCATCACCTCGGCCACGGCGGCGCACTGGTCGGCCTCATGCACGTCGGTGATCACCGGGCAGCCGAAGCGCTCCTTGATCTCGGCGAAGATCGGCAGCGCCTTGTCCATGCCGAGGCCGCGCGCCGTGCTGATGGAGGTGCGGTTGGCCTTGTCGAAGGAGGACTTGTAGATCAGCCCGATGCCCAGCGCGCCGGTCATCTCCACCAGCGCCGCCGCGGTCTCCAGCGCGTGGTCGCGGCTTTCCATCTGGCACGGTCCGGCGATCAGGGTGAAGGGCCGGTCGTTGGCGATGGTCAGGTTGCCGATCTGGACGGTCTTGGCGGTGGTCATCCCGTGCTCTCCAAAAAGCAATGCGAGGGGACGCATGCCAAAGGCCCCCTCGCGCTGCTCCTTCCTTCCCAGATATCGGCGATCCCGGTCAACCGGAATGGCGTCAACCCAGATGCTGCTTGAAGAAGGCTGCCGTGCGTCCGTTGGCCAGCTCCGCCGCCGCCGCGTCGAAATGGGCGCCGCCGGCGCGGGCGAAGGCGTGATCGACGCCGGGGTAGACGTGGGCGGTGACGTTCGGGTTGCCCTTCACCGCGGCCAGGATCGTCTCCCGCGCCTCCGCCGGGACGAACTGGTCCTTCTCGGCAATGTGCATCAGAAGCGGCTTGGTGATGCTCACCGCCTCGCCGGCCAGACCGTCGAGGCCGACGCCGTAATAGCTGACGTTGGCGTCGGAGTCGGAACGCGCCGCCATCATGAAGGCGAGCCGCCCGCCCAGGCAGTAGCCGACCGACCCCACCTTGCCGGTGCAATCCGGATTCTGGCGCAGCCACGCGAGCGTGGCCTTGAGGTCGTCCACCGCCTTGTCCTGGTCCATGCCGTTCATCAGGGCGAAGGCGCGGTTCCACTCCTCCTGGGTCTTGTCGGTGATCTGGACGCCCGGCTCCTGCCGCCAGAACAGGTCCGGGCAGACCGCCAGCCAGCCCTGGGCGGCGAAACCGTCGCACAGGTCGCGCATGACCTGATTGACCCCGAAGATTTCCTGGATGACGACGAGTCCCGGCGCCGGTCCGCCGCCCGCCGGTTTGGCCACATAGGCGGAAAAGCTGCCGCCGTCGCCGGCAGGGATGCTGATGTCGGTCATGGTTGTGTCCCTTCCCTTGGTTTTTTCCCGGACCCGCAACGCAAAAGCGGCGGCCGTTGGCTCGGCCGCCGCTGTCACTATACCCACAGGAAACCCGGAACCGGAACACGCGGGGGAGGAATGCCCTCCCCCGTATGGTCACATCAGACCAGCCGGCTCTGCTCGATCGCCGCCTTGATGAAGGAGGTGAAGAGCGGGTGCGGGTCGAAGGGCTTGGACTTCAGCTCCGGGTGGAACTGCACGCCGATGAACCAGGGATGGTCCGGGATCTCGACGATCTCGGGCAGCTCGCCGTCCGGCGACAGGCCGGAGAACAGCAGGCCGACCTTCTCCAGACGCTCCTTGTAATAGACGTTCACCTCGTAGCGGTGGCGGTGCCGCTCGGTGATGTCGGTGGTGCCGTAGACCTCCGCGACCTTGCTGCCGGGGACCAGCTTCGCCGGGTAGGTGCCGAGACGCATGGTGCCGCCGAGATCGGTGCCCTCCGTGCGCTTCTCCAGGCTGTTGCCGCGCATCCACTCGGTCATCAGGCCGACCACCGGGTTGCCCGGCTTGCCCAGCTCGGTCGAGCCGGCGTCGACGATCCCGGCCATGTTGCGGGCCGATTCGATCACCGCCATCTGCATGCCGAAGCAGATGCCGAAGTACGGCACCTTGCGCTCGCGGGCGAACTGGGCGGCGCGGATCTTGCCCTCCGTGCCGCGCGAGCCGAAGCCGCCGGGCACCAGGATGCCGTGGACGTTCTCCAGCCGCTGCACGGCGGTGTCGTCCTCGAAGATCTCCGAGTCGATCCAGTCGAGCTTGACCTTCACGTTGTTGGCGATGCCGCCATGGGTCAGCGCCTCGGCCAGCGACTTGTAGCTGTCGAGCAGGCTGGTGTACTTGCCGACGACGGCGATGGTCACCTCGCCCTGCGGCTTGCGCACGCGCTCCATGATGCTGGTCCAGCGGGACAGGTCCGGCTTGCCCTCGGTCGGCAGGCCGAAATAGGCCAGCACCTGGGTGTCGAAGCCTTCCTCGTGGTAGCTGACCGGCACCTGATAGATCGAATCGACGTCCAGGGCGGCGATCACGCGCTCCGGACGGATGTTGCAGAACAGCGCGATCTTGCGGCGCTCGTTGTCCGGGATCGGACGGTCGGCGCGGCAGAGCAGGATGTTCGCCTGGATGCCCATGCCCAGCAGCTCCTTCACGGAATGCTGGGTCGGCTTGGTCTTCAGCTCGCCCGCCGTCGGGATGTAGGGCAGCAGGGTCAGGTGGATGAACAGGGCGTTCTCCGGACCGACCTCGTTGCCGAACTGGCGGATGGCCTCCAGGAAGGGGGTCGACTCGATGTCGCCCACCGTGCCGCCGATCTCGCAGAGGATGAAGTCCTCGTCGGTCGTGTCGGCGCGGATGAAGTCCTTGATCTGGTCGGTGACGTGCGGAATCACCTGCACGGTGGCGCCCAGATAGTCGCCGCGGCGCTCCTTGGCGATCACCGTCGAATAGATGCGGCCCGTGGTGATGTTGTCGCCACGGCGCGCGGCCACGCCGGTGAAGCGCTCGTAATGGCCGAGGTCGAGGTCGGTCTCAGCACCGTCGTCGGTCACATAGACCTCGCCGTGCTGGTACGGGCTCATCGTGCCGGGGTCCACGTTCAGGTACGGGTCCAGCTTGCGAAGCCGCACCTTGTAGCCGCGCGCCTGGAGAAGCGCCCCAAGCGCCGCCGACGCCAGACCTTTGCCCAGCGAGGAAACGACGCCACCGGTGATGAAGATGTAGCGAGTCATGTCCGTCCGAAGACCTTCAGAGCCTGATCCGTTCCCCGAATTCGGACCGTCCCCGGGCGCGGCCCGGATCGACGATCCTCAAAAGAAAGAGGCGGCTTCGGGGGAGGCCGCCTCGCGTCGGACCCGGCCGGAGCCGCGTCGCGTTTTGCCGGGCCGCTTTTACTGGGCGACCGGCGGAGCGGGCTGCGCCGGCGTGGCCGGCTGGGCGGGGGCCGCCGGGGCCACGGGCTGGGCCGGCATCGTGTCGATGATCGAGGTCGGCGCCTTGTGCGCGCCCGCCAGGATCGCCAGGACCAGGCTGGTCGCCATGAAGCAGCCCGCCAGGATGCCGGTGGTCCGCGTCAGCAGATTGGCGGTGCCGCGGGTGGACATCATGCCCCCCATATTGCCGCCGCCGATGCCGAGACCGCCGCCTTCCGACCGCTGGATCAGGATGACCCCGACCAGCGCCAGGGCGATCAGCAGGTGAATGACCAGAAGCACCGATTCCATGCAGCCCGTTCCCTTGATCCCTTCCCGGAGCGGTCCGCAGGGACCGCCCAAACCAACAGCGCGCCACGGACCTTGGCAAGGGCCCGTGGCGCGCGCCCACTGTTTTTAACGCGGTCCTGCGCGATATGCTAGCGGCAACTGGTGGCGATCGCCCAGAAATCGTCCGCCTTCAGCGCGGCGCCGCCGACCAGCGCGCCGTCCACATTCTCCACCGCCATCAGTTCCGCCGCGTTGCCCGGCTTGACCGAGCCGCCGTAGAGGACGCGCACCGCGTCGGGATCGGCGGTCTTGCCGGCCAGCTCCGCCCGGATGTGGGCGTGCATCGCCTTGACGTCGTCGGGCGTGGCGGTCTTTCCGGTGCCGATGGCCCAGACCGGCTCGTAGGCGATGACGGTGTTCGCCGCGGTGGCGCCCTCCGGGATCGAGCCCTTGAGCTGGCTGGCGACGACGCTGTTCGCCTGCCCGGCGTCGCGCTGGGCCTCCGTCTCGCCGACGCAGATGATGGCGATCAGGCCCGCCTTGTGGGCGGCGGCGGCCTTGGCGGCGACCTGCGCGTCGGATTCGGCGTGGTCGGCGCGGCGCTCCGAATGGCCGAGGATGACGTAGCGGCAACCGGCGTCGGTCAGCATGGCCGGGCTGACGTCGCCGGTGTGTGCGCCGGAGGTCTTGGCGTGGCAGTCCTGCGCGCCGAGCGCCAGCGGGCTGCCGGAAATGGCGTCGCCCACCGGGAACAGCAGCGGGAAGGGCGGGCACACCAGCATGTCGAAGGCGACCGTCCCGGCCCCCGTCAGGCGTCCGGCGAGATCCGAGGCCAGATCCAGCCCGTCGGCCTTCAGCCCGTTCATCTTCCAGTTCCCGGCAATCAGTTTGCGGCGTGCGGCCATGGCGTTTTCGTCCTCCGGCTCTCGTTTGTTGATGTGGGCGTTGTCGCGGGTGTTCGTTTTCAAAGTGCGTCCCCTGTCTAGCAAGGAGCGCTTGGCATTTCCACCCGTCCAACGGGTTCTTTCCGATGGGGAATCGCGGGGGAAATGGGGTGTTGCCGGGCTTTCGCGGGGTGCCTATGATGCCGCCCCGGCCGCAGGGCCGCCCTTTGCGCACTCACTTCGGGTCCCATGCTTCAGTTCATCCGCACTTACGCCGGTTCGTGGGTCGTCAAGATCCTGTTCGTGCTCCTCATCGTCAGCTTCGCGGCCTGGGGCATCGGCGACATGATCCGCACAGGCGGGATCTCCAGCACCGTCGCGTCCGTCGGCAAGGTGGAGATCGACCGGGCGGAGCTGGACCAGGAGTTCCGCCGCCAGATGGAGCGGCTGCGCCCGATGGTGGGCGGCAACCTGACGACGGAGCAGGCGCGCCAGTTCGGCCTGCTCGACCAGTCGCTGTCGGCGCTGGTGCAGCGCGCGCTCTACGATCAGGCGGCGCGCGACGCCGGGATCTCGGTCGGCCCGGACGTGGTGCGCCAGCGCATCGCCGAGGAGCCGGCCTTCCGCAACGCGCAGAACCAGTTCGACCCGAACCAGTTCCGCAGCGTGCTGCGCAACAACCAGCTCACCGAGGACGGCTACGTCGCCCTGCTGCGCCGCGAGACCGCGCGTGAGCTGGTGGCCGGAGCGGTCGGCGCCGGGGTGACCCCGCCGAAGCCGCTGGTCCAGGACCTCTACCGCTTCCGCGGAGAGCGCCGCGTGGCCGAGGTCGTCACCCTGCCCAACGCCGCCATCGGCGACGTCGGCGTGCCCGACGAGACGGAGCTGACCCGCTATTACGAGGACCATCAGGTCCGCTTCACCGCGCCGGAATACCGCGCGCTGAGCATCGCGCAGCTCTCCGCCGACGAGATCGCCAAGGACATCCAGGTTCCCGACAACGAACTCCGCGCCGCCTACGACGAGCGCGCCGACGAGCTCGGCACACCGGAGCGCCGCACAGTGGAGATGGTCCTGGCCGACGACGAGGCGAAGGCGAAGCAGATCGCCGAGGCCGCCAAGACCAAGGGCCTGACCGCCGCTGCCAAGGACGCCGGGACCGACGTCATCACGCTCGACAACGTCACCCGCAACGAGCTGCCGGAAATCGGCGACGCCGCCTTCGCCCTGGCCCAGGGCGCGATCAGCGACGCGGTGCGCAGCGGGCTGGGCTGGCATGTCCTGACGGTCACCGCCATCCAGCCGGGCGCCACCAAGAGCTTCGAGGAGGCCCGCGACCAGCTCCTGGCCGAGCTGCGCAAGGAGAAGGCGATGGATTCGCTCTACTCCATCGCCAACCGCGTCGAGGACCAGCTCGCCAGCGGCGCCCCGCTGGAGGAGGTCGCCCAGGCCCAGTCGCTGCCCATCGCCAAGATCGCCGCGGTCGACAGCAGCGGCAAGGCGCCGGACGGCAAAGACGCCGCCCCGGGCCGCCCGAACTTCGCCGCCATGGTGCAGACCGCCTTCCAGCTCGCCTCCGGCGCCACCTCGAACCTGACCGAAGCGCCCAACAACGTCTTCTACGCCGTGCGCGTCGACGGCGTGACGCCGGCCGCGCCCAAGGCGCTGGCCGAGGTGCGCGATCAGGCCGTCGCCGGCTGGCAGGACGACAAGCGCGCCAAGCTGGCCGCCGAGAAGGCCCAGGACATCGCCGCCAAGCTGAAGCAGGGCTCGGAGGCCGCAGCGCAGGACGTCGCCGGCCAGTCCGGCGCCAGCTTCGCCATGACCACGCCCTTCACCCGCGACGCCCGTTCGGTCGAGGGGCTGCCGGGCGAGCTGGTGCGCAAGCTGTTCGAGGTGAAGCCGGGCGAGACGGTGATCGGCGCCACCGCCGACAGCCAGGTCGTCGCCCGCCTGAAGGAGATCATCCCGGCGGACCCGGCGGCCTCCGACGCCACGCTGGCGACCGTGGAGAGCACCGTCGCCCAGGGGCTGGAGAGCGACATCATGGCCCAGTTCGGCAACGCGCTGCGCAACAGCTACCCGGTCGAGGTTCACCGCAACCGCATCGACCAGTTCTTCGCCAGCGGCAACTAACCCCACTCAATCGCCCCACTCAGCCGAGGCCCGTCCCGTGAAGGTTCAGCCGGAATCCGCCGCCTTCCACACCGCTTATGAGGCCGGCAAGCCGCAGGTGGTGTGGACCACGCTGGTCAGCGATCTGGAGACACCCGTCTCCGCCTACATGAAGCTGGCCGACGGGCGCCCCTTCGGCTTCCTCTTCGAATCGGCGGAGCGCGGGGCGGGGTCGCGGCGCGACCGCTACTCGGTGATCGGCTTCAAGCCCGATCTGGTGTGGCGCTGCCGCCGCGACCGGGCGGAGGTGAACCGCAACGCCCTTCACGATCGCGACGCCTACGAGCCCATCGACGCCGACCCGCTGGAGTCGCTGCGCGCCCTCATCAACGAGAGCCGCATCGACCTGCCGGACGCGCTGCCGCCGATGGCCGCCGGCCTGTTCGGCTACCTGACCTACGACATGGTCCGGCTGATGGAGCGGCTGCCGGACGACAACCCGGACGAGCTGGGCATCCCCGACGCCATCCTCTCGCGGCCGAGCATCGTCGCCATCTTCGACAGCCACACCGATTCGGTGACTCTGGTCACCCCGGTCTGGCCGAAGCCGGGGGTCGACGGCGCCGCCGCCTACGGCGACGCCCGCGAACGGCTGATGGACGCGGTGGCCGACCTGGAGCGCCCCCTGCCCTACCGGCGGGAGCCGCGGACCAAGGACGGGCTGCCGCTCGCCTGGACCTCCAACACGACGCGCGAGGAGTATCACGCGATCGTGGAGCGGGCGAAGGAGTACATCCGGGCCGGCGACATCTTCCAGGTCGTGCCGTCCCAGCGCATCCGCTTCCCCTTCAAGCCGTCGCCGCTGGCGCTGTACCGCACGCTGCGCCGCCTGAACCCGTCGCCTTTCCTGTTCCACTGCGACTTCGGCGAGCTGTCGGTCGTCGGCTCCAGCCCGGAAATCCTGGTGCGCGTGCGCGACGGCAAGGTGACCGTCCGCCCCATCGCCGGCACCCGCAAGCGCGGCGCCACGGCGGCGGAGGACCAAGCGCTGGCCGAGGACCTGCTGAGCGATCCGAAAGAGCTGGCCGAGCATCTGATGCTGCTCGACCTCGGCCGCAACGACGTGGGCCGCGTGGCGCGCACCGGCACCGTCAAGGTGACGCAGAAGATGATCGTGGAGCTGTACAGCCACGTCATGCACATCGTCTCCAATGTCGAGGGCGACCTCGACCCGAAGCACGACGCGCTGGACGCGCTGATCGCCGGCTTCCCGGCCGGCACCGTGTCGGGCGCGCCGAAGGTCCGCGCCATGCAGATCATCGATGAGCTGGAGAAGGCCCGCCGCGGCGTCTACGCCGGCTGCGTCGGCTATTTCGGCGCGTCGGGCGCCATGGACACCTGCATCGCGCTGCGCACCGCCGTCCTGAAGGACGGCATGATGTATGTGCAGGCCGGCGGCGGCGTGGTCGCCGACAGCGATCCAGAGGCCGAGTATCAGGAGACCGTCAACAAGTCGATGGCCCTGATCCGCGCCGCGGAGGAAACCGTCCGCGAGACCTCCGCCCGGTAAGGACCGCATGCCCCTCGATGCGCTGCTGCTGCCGCTGATCGTCAAGATCGTGGCGGCGGCCCTGGTCGTCGTCGCCGCCTCGCTGGCGGCGGAGAAGGCCGGCCCCTTCTATGGCGGCATGATCACCGCCCTGCCCGTCTCGACCGGACCGGCCTTCGTGATGCTGGCGATGGAGCATGGCGACGGCTTCGTCGCCGACGCCGCCCTGTCGGGAATGGTCGGGAACGCGACGATCGTCCTCTATCTGGCGCTTCTGGTGCGGATCGCCCCGCGCTGGAGCATGCCGGCGACGGTCATCGCCAGCTCCGTCTTCTGGATCGCCACGGCGGCCACCCTGCGCTCCGCCGTCGACTGGACGCTGCCGCTCGCGCTGCTGCTGACGCTGGCCTGCTACGGCATCGCCGCCTGGGCGGTGTCGGCGCCGATTCCACAGGACACGGTGGTCCGGGTGGCGCGGTCGCGCTGGTACGATATCCCGGCCCGCGCCGGTCTGGTCGGCCTGCTGGTCGCCACCGTGACCACGCTCAGCCACAGCATCGGGCCGGCGGCCACGGGAATCGCCGCCGTCTACCCCATCGCACTCACCAGCCTGACGGCGATCCTGCACGGCCGCCTGGGCGGCGGCGTGGTCGCCGCGGCGATGCGCAGCGCGCTGCTGACCAACCCCGGCCTCGCCCTGGCGCTGACCACCGCCCATCTGCTGGCCGAGCCAGCCGGACGGTTCGTCGCGCTCGGCGTCGCTCTGGCGGTGTCGCTGTCCTGGGCCGGCGGCCTGCTGGTGTGGCGGCTGCGCCGCCCTCAGGCGGCCTGAATCCGTCTCAGGCCTGAACCCCTTCTCAGGCCTGAACCCCTTCTCAGGCCTGAAAAGGACTTAGGCCTGACCGCCGAAATCGAAGCCGGCGCCTTCCACGGCCGTCTTCACCGTCTCCGGGGCGACTCCGCCCTCCACGGCCACGGTGCCGGCGTCGAGGTCCACCGTCACGGCGGCGCCCGGCGCCAGCTTGCCGATGGCGTTGGTGACGGAGCGGGCGCAGCCGCCGCAGGTCATGCCGCCGACCTTGTAGGTGTCAGCCATGGAACTCTCCTCAAGCGGGACCAGCGGTCACCCGCCGGTGTGATGGGCGCGCACGACGGCGCTGACCGGAACCAGGACGAAGCCGCGTTTCTGCACCTCCGGCATCCAGGAGGCCAGTGCGTCGATTGTCGCATCGTGCGGGTGGCCGATGGCGATGGCGTAGCCCTGCTTGCGCGCCACCTGCTCCGTCTTGGCGAGCTGGCCGCGCACCGCCGACACGGTCATCTCGTTGTCCAGGAAGATGTCGCGCCCGGCAAAGGGCATCTGCAGCTCCCGGGCAAGGGTCAGGCCGGCGCTCTTCGCGGTGGTCCGGCTGTCCAGCCACAACAGGCCGCGCCGCGCGATCTCCCCCAGCACAGGCGTCATGGCTGCGGAATCGGCGGTGAAGCGGCTGCCCATGTGGTTGTTCACCCCGACATAGCCGTCGAAGCTGTCCAGCGCCGCCTTGGTCCGGCGCAGGATCTCCCCTTTGTCGAGCGACACGCGCAGCGCCTGCGGTCCCGGATCGGCCGAGCCGCTGGGCTCCATGGGAAGATGAAGCATCAACTCATGCCCAGCGGCGCGGGCGGCGCGGGCCTGGGCCGGCAGCTCGTGGGCGTAGGGCAGCCACGCCAGCGTCAACGGCGCCGGCAACGACACCGCGCGATTCGACCGCTTGCGGTCCACGCCCATGTCGTCGATGACGATGGCGATGGCCGGCTTGCCCGGCGGGGCGCGGAAGGGCAGCGCGTTCTTCTTCCACAGCGGCGAGCCGGGGGCCACCTTGGGCGGTTCCAGCGGGGCGACGGGAGGCGGCAGCATCGCCACCACCGGCTTCGGCGTCAGGGCCGGCGGCGGGGGCGGTGCGGGAACCGGAACGGGGGCCGGGACCTCGGTCACCTGCGGAGCCGGCGCGGGAACGGGTGCCGGAGCGGATTCGGCCTCGCGAACCGGCGGCGGCGGGGGCGGCGCCTCGGCGACCTTGGGCGGCGGGGCCTTGATCGGCGCGGCCGGGGCGATGACCGGCGCCTCCCGCTCCACAACGGTCTCCATCTCCGGCGCGTCGCGCCCGATGATGAAGCGCGCGCCGAGCGCCACCGCGAAGACCGCGACCACCCCGGCCAGCGCCAGCAGGACCGGCGAGACGGCACGCCCCGATGCCGTCCGTCCCGATGCGGCGGCCGGTGTTTTCGGCGATGGCTTCCGTGCCGCGGCTTTCTGGGGCTTGCGCGGCGTTTTTCTGGCCATGGGAAGGAATCTCGAACCCTGGTTTCCGGTTTGCGCGCAAGGTGGCACCCCAACACCGTCCCTGCAACAGCGGAGCAGGGTGGAGGCCTCCACCGGCTGGGACTATGCTGTGACCGCCATGCTCCGCACCCTGATCCTACTGACGGTCCTCGTCACCGCCACCGCCGGCCCCGCTCTCGCCAACGAGGTCCGCTGCCCGCCCAGCCTGACCGTGCAGGCCCAGCCGGAGGCGCCCGGCGGCTGGTCGCCCTACCCGGCGAAGGACCAGCACGCCTTCGCCGGCGTCGCGCTGGTGGAGGGCGACCGGGCGGCGCAGATGACGTCTCCCTCCCTGGCCGCCGCCCCGGCGGGGCTGGAGCCGGACCGCAGCCTTCGGCGGGGGCGCTCGGAAATCCGGCAATGGGACTTTCCCGCCGCGCGGCGCGACAACGTTTTCCTGATCTGCCGCTACGGCGGGACGCAGGCCACGCTGGCCATCGACCTGCCGCGCACCGTGCGGCGCTGCCAGATCACCGAGGAGACCGACGCGCGCGGCATGGTCCTGGACAAGCCGGCGACGGCGCCGCAGTTCCTCTGCCGCTGATTCTCCGCGGAGTCGAGGTTCGGACAGGCTGGAAATCCACCGCTCCAGCCGCTAGGGTACCCGCCTTGGAACAAGGCCGGAACGCTATTCCGGGACGATTGGGCCGTGACCAACGGACCGGAAACGACAGGCCGGAAGGATGCCGGGGCGCCCCATGCTGCTGCTCATCGATAACTACGACAGCTTCACTTACAACCTCGTCCATTACCTGGGTGAACTGGGCGCCGAACTGGACGTCCGCCGCAACGACAGCCTGACGGTGGAGGAGGCCATGGCGCTCCGCCCCGAGGGGATCGTGCTGTCGCCCGGCCCCTGCGACCCGGACAAGGCGGGCATCTGCCTGCCGCTGATCGACGCCGCCGCAAAGGCCGGCGTTCCGCTGATGGGCGTGTGCCTGGGCCATCAGGCCATCGGGCAGGCCTTCGGCGGCACGGTGCTGCGCGCGCCGGTGCCGATGCACGGCAAGGTCGACCGCATGTTCCACCAGGGGCGCGGCGTCCTGAAGGACCTGCCCTCGCCCTTCCGGGCCACCCGCTACCATTCGCTGATCGTCGAGCGCGCCACCCTGCCCGCCTGCCTGGAGGTGACCGGCGAGACGGAGGACGGCCTGATCATGGCGCTGTCCCACCGCGAGCTGCCGATCCACGGCGTGCAGTTCCACCCGGAAAGCATCGAGAGCGAGCACGGGCACAAGATCCTGGAAAACTTCCTGAACACGACCCGCCGGCTGGAGACCGCCGCATGAGCACGCCGTCCGCGCCGCACGGCGACCTGACCGACATGAAGGCGATCCTCGCCAAGGTCGCCGCCGGCAACGCCCTGAGCGAGCAAGAGGCCTCGCTGGCCTTCGACATCATCATGTCGGGCAACGCCACCCCGTCGCAGATGGGCGGCTTCCTTATGGCGCTGCGCGTGCGCGGCGAGACGGTGGACGAGATCACCGGGGCGGCCCGCGTCATGCGCGCCAAGGCGATCCCGGTGGAGGCCCCGGATGGCACCATCGACACCTGCGGCACCGGCGGCGACGGGTCGGGCACCTACAACATCTCCACCGCCGCCGCGATCGTCATCGCCGCCTGCGGCGTGCCGGTGGCCAAGCACGGCAACCGCGCCATGTCGTCCAAGTCGGGCGCCGCCGACGTGCTGGGTGCCTTGGGCGTCAACCTGGACTGCGACATGGGTCTGGTGCGCAAGGCCCTGTGGGACGCGCGCATCGGCTTCCTGATGGCGCCGCGCCACCACCTCGCCATGCGCAACGTCGGCCCGACCCGCGTCGAGCTGGGCACCCGCACCATCTTCAACCTGCTGGGTCCGCTGTCCAACCCGGCCAGCGCCAAGCGCCAGCTTCTCGGCGTCTACGCCAAGCAGTGGGTGGAGCCGCTGGCCCATGTGCTGAAGCGGCTGGGGTCGGAGGCCGCCTGGATCGTCCATGGCTCCGACGGGCTGGACGAGATCACCACCACCGGCCCGACCACCGTCGCCCAGTTGAAGGACGGCGAGGTCACGGTGTTCGAGATCGAGCCGGAACAGGCCGGCATCTTCCGTGCCCGGCCCGAGCTTCTGAAGGGCGGTGACGCCCATGTGAACGCCGAGGCCATCCGCGCGCTGTTCGACGGCGTCCAGGGCGCCTACCGCGACATCGTGCTGCTGAACGCCGCCGCCGCGCTGCATGTGGCGGGCAAGGCCGGCGACCTGAAGGAGGGCGTCGAGCAGGCCCGCCACGCCATCGACAGCGGTGCGGCCCGCGCCGTGCTCCAGCACCTCGTGTCCATCACCAATTCGTCCATCACCAACGAACCGGTTGCCGCGCCATGAGCGACGTCCTGACCCGCATCTGCGACGACAAGCGCGCGCTGGTCCAAGCCCGCAAGTCCGCCCGTCCGCTGTCCGCGGTGGAGGACGCCGCCCGCAGCGCCGACCCGGCGCGCGGCTTCATCCGCGCCCTGCGCCGCACGGTGGACGGGGGCCGCTACGGCCTGATCGCCGAGATCAAGAAGGCCAGCCCGTCCAAGGGCCTGATCCGCCCCGACTTCGACCCGCCGTCACTGGCCCGCGCCTACCGCGAGGGCGGCGCCACCTGCCTGTCGGTGCTGACCGACGAGCCCTATTTCCAGGGCTGCGACGACTATCTGCTGGCCGCCCGCGCCGCGGTGGACCTGCCGGTGCTGCGCAAGGACTTCATGGTCGATCCCTACCAGATCGCCGAATCCCGCGCGCTGGGCGCCGACTGCATCCTGATCATCATGGCGGCGCTGAGCGACGCACAGGCCGCGGAGATCGAGGATGCCGCCATCGCCTGGGGCCTCGACGTGCTGGTCGAAGTGCACAACCGCGAGGAGCTGGACCGCGCCCTGGCGTTGAAGACCCCGCTTCTCGGCGTGAACAACCGGAACCTGAAGACTCTGGCGGTGGACATCGCCACGACCGAGGAATTGGCGGCCCACGTACCGGCCGACCGGATGCTGGTCGCCGAAAGCGGTCTCTACAGCCCGGCGGACCTGTCGCGCATGGCGGCGGTCGGCGCGCGCTGCTTCCTGGTCGGTGAGTCGCTGATGCGGCAGGAAGATGTGAGCGCGGCCACCCGCGCCCTGCTCACCTGACACCAAATAAAAAGCAATGGGGAGGAGCGACGCCGTGCCGAACGTGACCATTGCCCGTGAGAGCCCGCTCCAGGACGAGGTGGTTCAGCTCATCGAGGAGTTGGACCGCTATCTGGGCGATTTATACCCGGCCGAGAGCAACCATCTGCTCGACCTGCAAGCGCTGGCGAAGCCGGACATCCGTTTCCTGGTCGCCCGTCGGTCGGGAACCGTGGTCGGCTGCGGCGCCATGCGCATCGACACCGACGGCGGCTATGGCGAGGTCAAGCGGATGTTCGTCCAGCCGACCGCGCGCGGCGGCCAGATCGGGCGCCGCCTGTTGGAGCGCATCGAGGACGAGGCCCGCGCCGCCGGCCTGTCCCTGCTGCTGCTGGAAACCGGCGTGTATCAGGACGAGGCCATCGCCCTCTACCGCAAGCAGGGCTTCGCCGACCGCGGCCCGTTCGGCCCCTACGGTCCGGACCCGCTGAGCCTGTTCATGGAGAAACCCCTATGACCGACCAGCCCGCAAGCGGCTTCACCCATTTCGACGCCGAAGGCCGCGCGGTCATGGTGGACGTGTCCGATAAGGCCGACACGGAACGCACGGCGACCGCCCGCGGCTCCGTCCTGATGCAGCCGGAAACGCTGGCGCTCATCCTGCAAGGCGGCGTCAAGAAGGGCGACGTGCTGTCGGTGGCCCGGCTGGCCGGCATCATGGGGGCCAAACACACGCCGGACCTGATCCCGCTGTGCCACCCGCTGATGCTGACGTCGGTCAAGGTGGACCTGACCTGCGACCCCGAGCGCAACGCCGTGGACATCACCGCCACCTGCAAGCTCAGGGGTCAAACCGGCGTGGAGATGGAGGCGCTGACCGCCGTGTCGGTCGCCGCACTCACTGTCTACGACATGTGCAAGGCGGTGGACCGCGGCATGACCATCACCGAGGTGAAACTGCTTCACAAGGCCGGCGGCAAGAGCGGCGACTGGGGGAGCGCGGTCTGATGCTGCAGGTCGGTGAAGCCCGCACCCGCATCCTCGCCGCCTTCACCGCCCTGCCGGCGGAGACGGTGCCGCTGCCCGACGCGCTGGGGCGCGTCCTGGCGGAGCCCGCCGTCGCCCGGCTGACCCAGCCGCCCTTCGCCGCCGCCGCCATGGACGGCTGGGCCGTCCGCGCCGTCGACATCGTCCCGGCTTCGGCGGATGCGCCGGTCACCCTGCGCCGCATCGGCGAGTCCGCGGCCGGCCACGCCTTCGCCGGAACGGTCGGCGCGGGCGAGGCCGTGCGCATCTTCACCGGTGCGCCATTGCCCGCCGGGGCCGACGCCGTGGTGATGCAGGAGGATTGCGAGGACGCCGGGGACCGCGTGCGCGTCGGGCGCGCCGTGCCCGCGGGCCGCTTCATCCGCCCTGCCGGCCTGGACTTCACCGCGGGAGAGGAGTTGCTTCCCAAGGGACGGCTGCTCACCGCCCGCGACGTCGCCCTGGCCGCTGCGGCCAACCTGCCCTGGCTGCGCGTCCACCGCCGCCCGCGGGTCGCCGTGCTCGCCACCGGGGACGAGATCGCCCTGCCCGGCGATCCGCTGGGGCCGAGCCAGATCGTCAGCTCCAACGCGCTCGGCCTGTGCGCTCTGGTCGCCAGCCAGGGCGGCGTCGCCCACAATCTCGGCGTGGCCAAGGACGATCCGGAGCATCTCGCCGCCATGGCCGCCGGGGCGGCCGGCTGCGACCTGCTGGTGACCACGGGCGGCGCCTCGCAAGGCGAGCACGACCATGTGCGCGACGTGCTGGGCGGGCTGTCGCTGGACTTCTACCGTGTCGCCATGAAGCCCGGTAAGCCGTTGATTTTCGGGACGGCGAACGGCATGCCGCTGCTCGGCCTGCCGGGCAATCCGGTGTCCACCGGGGTGGCCGCCCTGCTGTTCCTGGTGCCCGTCCTTCACCGTCTCCAGGGGTTGCCCGCCGAGAACGCCACGTTCGCGGCGCGGCTCGGCGCGCCGCTGAAGGCCAACGACGACCGCACGGATTTCCTGCGCGCCACCCTGTCCACCGGAGCGGAGGGCGAGCCCGTCGCCACGCCCTTCCCGCGCCAGGACAGCGCGATGATGTCCCGGCTGGCCCGGGCTGACGCCCTGATCGTCCGCGAACCGCAGGCAACCGCCGCCGCCGTGGGCGACCGTGTGACGGTGATCCCGCTGAGCGGCGGTGTCCTGTCGCTTTAATCCCTTCCGCACCTGCAATCCCTTTGGCCATCCCTTTGGGAGTCCTGCCCGTGGATTTGCGATTGATTTCATCCGTAGGGCTTGACGGGGGTTAAGAACCAAACTAGAACAAGATGGAACGTTTTGCTTTTGTTCCATATCTAGTGCGGAACCGGCCGGGAGGCACAAATGCTCACGCGCAAGCAGCATGAATTGCTGCTTTTCATCAACGAGCGGCTCGGACAGGGCGGTGTGTCCCCTTCCTTCGACGAAATGAAGGACGCTCTCAACCTGAAGTCCAAGTCGGGCATCCACCGCCTCATCACGGGGCTGGAGGAGCGCGGCTTCATCCGCCGCCTGCCTCACCGCGCCCGCGCGCTGGAGGTGCTGCGCCTGCCGGAGGGGCTTGAGACCGCCCGCACCCGGCCGCCGCGCGCCAAGTTCCAGCCCAACGTCATCAAGGGCGACTTCAGCTTCGCGGGGCGGGAGGCGAACCCGGCGTCCGAATCGGTCCAGCTTCCGCTCTACGGCCGGATCGCCGCCGGCACGCCCATCGAGGCGTTGCGCGACGGCTCCGCCTTCGTGGACATTCCCGCCGCCATGCTCGGCATGGGCGACCACTACGCGCTGGAAGTCGCCGGCGATTCCATGGTGGAGGCCGGCATCCTCGACCATGACACCGTGGTCATCCAGCGCTGCGACAGCGCGGAGAACGGCTCGATCGTCGTCGCCCTGGTCGACGACGCCGAGGTCACGCTGAAGCGTCTGCGCCGCAAGGGCAACACCGTGGCGCTCGAACCGGCCAACGCCGCCTACGAGACCCGGATCTTCGGCGCCGACCGCGTTCGGGTGCAGGGCCGCCTCGTCGGTCTGGTGCGGAAGTACTGACCAGGATGCTCCGGGGCGGCGGTTCAGCGCGCCCCGGTCCTTCCATCGGTCGGCGTTCCGCCCATCGTCCTTCCCCCCATCGTCCACGGGCGGTCGCCACGCCGACCGCGCACGCTTTCAACCCGGATGCCCTCGTCCGACAGGGTGAGCGTGTGCGCGCCCTCCCGCCGCAGTTGCCAACGGTCGATGACCAGCGGCGCCCGGCACCCGCGCGATGGGGTCGCGGTCACCACCGCATCGGCCACCGCGCAATCCTCCGGCAAGGCATCCGGCTGGCGCAGGAGCGCCACCGTCTTCCCCTGCGCGCGGTAAAGGCACCCCAGTGCGTCGCAGCGCAGCCGCCCGTCCAGGCTGACCCCGGCGAGCGGCCAGACATCCTGGCCGGCCGTCTCCTCCGGCTTCTCCATGCCGTCGCGCCGTCTCCACGTGCTGGCGACCCGCCCATCGCTGGCGATGGAAAGGCTGAGAATCCCGTCCGCGCCGCGCACGGCCATCAGTTTTCCATCCTCCGACACCAGGATGTCGGGCCGCGGCGCGACGGCCGGGGCGACCAGCCCGCCGGCCAAGGCCACCAACCCCAGCCAGCGCCAGCGCCTTGTCCAGATCGCCAGCCACAGCCCGCCCAGCGTGACCGCCGCGATGGCGGCGTCCGGCATGGCCGGCAGGAACGCCGTCGCTCCGGGCAGCGCCGCGGTCCGCTCCGCCGTTTCGATGACCAGCCGGACACCCCAGCTCATCGCCGTCACAGCCGACCCCTCCAGCCCGAAGGGCAGCAGCAGGTAGGACAGCAGGCTGAAGGGCATGATCCACACCGTCGTGATGGGGATCGCCACCATGTTGGACAACACGCCGTAGAAGGCGACCTGTTGGAAATGGTAGAGCCCGTAGGGCGTCGTCGCGACCGTAGCCACCACGCTGGAAAAGGCGATGCCGCCCAGCGTCATCGCTCCCCGGCCGAGCCAGCCCATCTCGCGCCGCCGGCGCACCGCCCAGGGCGTGAAGCGTTCGAAAGCAGCGATCAGGGCGATGACCGCCGCGAAAGACATCTGGAAGCTCGGCCCCAGCATCCCCTCCGGGTCGTAGAGGACGGTGACGAGGCCGGCGAAGGCGACCAGCCGCATGCTGATCGGCGACCGGTCGGCGATGACCGCGCCCATGACGAGACCGGTCATCAGCACCGACCGCAGCGTCGGCAGGGGCGCCCCCACCAGCAGCGTGTAGAGGATGGCCGAGAGGATGCCGGCCAGCGCCGCGATCTTCTTGATCGGCCAGCGCAGCGCGATCCAGGGAACCAGCGCCAGCAGCGCCCGCACCACCCAGAAGACGATCCCCGCGGCGATGCCCACATGCAGGCCGGAAATGGACAGGAGATGCGCCAGCCCGCTGTCGCGGAAGGCGTCCATCATCGGTTCGGGAATCGCCGCCGCGTCGCCGTTCAGCAGGGCGGCGGTGACGCTGGCCTCCGCGGAATCGGCGACGACGGCGCGCACCCGCTCGGCGATGGCGGCACGCGCCCGCTCGAAGGCCACGGTCACCCGGCGCCAGCCGCCGGGCGGTGGCGCCTCCTGGGCGATGGGAGCGCCCATGACGAAGCCGACCGCGCCGAAGCCTTCGAAATAGGCCCGCCGCTGCAGGTCGAAGGCTCCCGGCTCCGCCGGAGCGGCCGGCGGGTGGAGCATGGCGCGCAGCCGGACCACCGTCCCGGCCTCCGGCGGAGCCACCTTGGCGGGCAGATGCAGGCGGACCCGCGCCGGCGTCGCCTCCGGGGTCAAGCGCTCCACCGTCGGTTCGCCGATCATCAACCGCGTGCCGGTGGGCTGCCGCTCGACTGCCAGCACCCGCCCGGTCACCTGCACCGGCCCAAGCTCGCGCGTCAGCATCGGCGCCATCGCAGCCACGCTGTGCAGTTGCGCTGCCGCGAAACCCAGAGCGACGCTCAACAGCCCCAGCAGCAGAACGACCGGCGCCAGACGCCGCCTCGCCAGCCACAGCAGAGCCAGACAACCGACCGCGGCGCCCGGCCCCAGCCAGAGCGGCGGCTCGGCGGGCAGGCCGACATACAGGGCCACACCCGCCCCGGTCCCCACGGGCAGCCACAACGCCCAGCGCTCCCGTTCCGCGGCGAGGCATTCCAACACCGCAACGAGAAGGCGCGTGCCGACGCCGCGACGGACAGGACCGGCATCGCCCTCCTCCGCCGCCAAACCTCCGGCCATGCCCTCTTCAACCCCGTGGGCCATACTGTCGCCTATGCGCGCAAGGCAAATGCCTCCGGCGCCCTTAATGTGTTACACCACCGCACCACCGCAGTCGCACCGCAGCAGCAGCCGCTCGGCCGCCGCAGCACTGTAGCAGCGCCGAACCTGGAATTGAGCCTCCCATGACCGTCGTCACCCGCTTCGCCCCGTCGCCCACCGGCTTTCTCCACATCGGCGGTGCGCGCACCGCGCTGTTCAACTGGCTATACGCGCGCCGCAATGGCGGCACGTACCTGTTGCGCATCGAGGACACCGACCGCCAGCGCTCGACGGACGCCGCGGTGGACGCCATCCTCGACGGCCTGTCCTGGCTTGGCCTCGACTGGGACGGCGACGCGGTCAGCCAGTTCGCCCGCAAGGACCGCCACGCCGAGGTGGCGCAGCAGATGCTGGCCGCCGGCCGCGCCTATTACTGCTACGCGAGCCCCGAGGAGTTGGAGGAGATGCGCGCCGCCCAGAAGGCCGCCGGCCAGCCGGTGCGCTACGACGGGCGCTGGCGCGACCGCGACCCCTCGGAGGCGCCGGCCGGCGTGAAGCCGGTGATCCGCCTGAAGGCGCCGCAGGAGGGCGAGACGGTCCTGAAGGACCGCGTCCAGGGCGAGGTGACGGTGCAGAACGCCCAGCTCGACGACCTGATCCTGCTGCGCGCCGACGGCACCCCGACCTATCTGCTGGCGGTGGTGGTGGACGACCACGACATGGGCGTGACCCACGTCATCCGCGGCGACGACCATCTGACCAACACCTTCCGCCAGATCCAGATCTACAACGCCATGGGCTGGGACCTGCCGGAGTTCGGCCATATCCCGCTGATCCACGGGCCGGACGGCGCCAAGCTGTCGAAGCGCCACGGCGCGCTCGGCGTCGACGCCTACCGCGACATGGGCTACCTGCCGGAGGCGATCCGCAACTACCTGCTGCGGCTCGGCTGGGCGCACGGCGACGACGAGATCATCTCGACCGAACAGGCCGTGGAGTGGTTCAACCTGGAAGGCATCGGGCGTTCCCCCTCGCGCTTCGATTTCGCCAAGCTGGAGAACCTGAACGCCCACTACATGCGGCAGGCCGACGACGCCCGCCTCGTGGGTCTGGCCGCCCCGCGGCTGGAGGCCGAGCTTGGCCGCGCGCTGACCGAGTCGGAGCGCGATCTGCTGACCCGCGCCATGAACGGGCTGAAGCAGCGCGCCCGCACCGTGGTCGATCTCGCCCAGAGCGCCCGCTTCTACCTCGCCGCCCGTCCGCTGGCGATGGACGAGAAGGCCGCCGCGCTGTTGGACGAGAAGGGTCGCGGCGTCCTGACCGACCTCGCCGCCCGCTTCGAGGCGGAGGCCGACTTCACCGCCGCCGCCCTGGAGGCCCTGGTCCGCGCCTTCGCCGAGGAGCGGGGTGAGAAGCTGGGCAAGATCGCCCAGCCGCTGCGCGCCGCGCTCACCGGCTCCACCGTGTCGCCGCCCATCTTCGAGGTGGCCGAGATCCTCGGCCGCGCGGAAACCCTGGCCCGGATGAAGGATGCCGCAACTGCAGCACGGGGATAACTTCCGTGCGTTGATATCCGCCCGGCATAGAACTATGCTGCGCGCATTCGAAAAGGGCGTTAAGCCCCAACCCTAAAGATAAGGACGTGCCGAGATGACCCAAACCGCGGACAAGGCCGATACCTTCACCCTGATCGACAACCGGACTGGCAAGCAGGTCAGCCTGCCCGTGATGAAGGGAAGCACGGGTCCGGACGTGATCGACATCCGCAAGCTCTACGCCGAGACCGGTTGTTTCACCTACGATCCGGGTTTCACTTCGACGGGCAGCTGCGAGTCCAAGATCACCTACATCGACGGTGATGAGGGTGTTCTGCTGCACCGCGGTTACGCCATCGACGACCTTGCCGAGCACGCGACCTTCCCGGAGGTCTGCTTCCTCCTCCTCAACAACCACCTGCCGAACGCCGCCGAGAAGGAAGAGTTCGAGGGCATCCTGCGCGGCCACTCGATGGTGCACGAGCAGCTGACCCGCTTCTACAGCGGCTTCCGCCGCGACGCCCACCCGATGGCGGTTCTCTGCGGCGTGACCGGCGCCCTGTCGGCCTTCTACCACGACTCGACCGACATCGAGGACCCGGTGCAGCGCAAGATCGCCGCGCACCGTCTGATCGCCAAGATCCCGGCGATCGCCGCGATGGCCTACAAGTACTCGGTCGGCCAGCCGTTCATGTACCCGCGCAACGACCTGTCCTACGCCGAGAACTTCCTCTACATGACCTTCGGCACGCCGTGCGAGCCGTACAAGGTCAACCCGGTCCTGTCCAAGGCCATGGACAAGATCTTCATCCTGCACGCCGACCACGAGCAGAACGCCTCGACCTCGACCGTCCGTCTGGCCGGCTCGTCGGGCGCCAACCCGTTCGCCTGCATCGCCGCCGGCATCGCCTCGCTGTGGGGTCCGGCCCATGGCGGCGCCAACGAGGCCGTGCTGAAGATGCTGGAGGAGATCGGCTCCGTCGATCGCATCCCGGAGATCGTCCGCCGCGCCAAGGACAAGAACGACAACTTCCGCCTGATGGGCTTCGGTCACCGGGTCTACAAGAACTACGACCCGCGCGCCCAGGTCATGCGCAAGACCTGCCATGAGGTTCTGGCCGAGCTGGGCATCAAGGACGAACCGCTCCTCGACATCGCCATGGAGCTGGAGAAGATCGCCCTCGAGGACCCGTACTTCGTCGAGAAGAAGCTGTACCCGAACGTCGATTTCTACTCGGGCATCATCCTGAAGGCGATGGGCTTCCCGACCAGCATGTTCACCGTGCTGTTCGCCGTGGCGCGCACCGTCGGCTGGATCTCCCAGTGGAAGGAGATGATCGAGGACCCGGTCCAGAAGATCGGCCGTCCGCGTCAGCTCTACACCGGCGCGACCAAGCGGGACTTCATCCCGCTGGCCGAGCGTGGCTAACCGGCCGACAGCACACATCGGGACGGGCGGCTCCGACGGAGCCGCCCGCAGCCCGGCTGCGTTCATCGTTCCGGCACGGCGGGTCCGTCAGGGCCAGCCGGCCGCGAACGACAACAAGCCGCCGCTGTCGCGGCGGCTTCGCCGCATCGTCTTCTATGCGGTGATCGTGGCGATGATCGCCGCGGTGGTGCTGATCTGACCTCTCAGCCCTGGGTGATCGGGATGTGCGGCCCTTCCGCCGTCACACGCTCCATCCATGCGCGCACCGCCGGATAGCCGGACAGGTCGAAGCCACCCTGCTCCGCCACATGCGTGTAGGCGTAGAGCGCGATGTCGGCGATGCTGAAGCGGTCGCCCACGAAGAAGCGGCGCTCCGCCAGATGCCCCTCCATGACGCCCAGCGCGTCGTAGCCGAGCCGGCGCTTGGTCACCAGCCCCAGCTTGCGCTCCTCCGTCATCTCCACATGGTGCGTGATCCAGAAGCGCACGGTCGCGATGTTCGGTTCGTGGCTGTACTGCTCGAAGAACATCCATTGCAGGACCCGCGCGCGGCCTTCGCGGTCGTCGGGCAGATAGGGCGTGCCCTCCGCCAGATACCACAGGATCGCGTTGGATTCCGGCAGATGGCTGCCGTCCTCCATTTGCAGCGTCGGGATGCGCCCGTTCGGATTCCGCGCCAGGAACTCCGGTGTGCGGGTTTCCGCCCGGTCGATGTCCAGCTCGATCCGCTCATAGGGGATGCCGAGCTTGTGCAGCAACAGCCGGCACTTGTAGCCGTTTCCGGAAGACAGGTTGTCGTAAAGGCGCAGCATGGGGGCGTGTCTCCGCTCCAAATCCATCCGATGGCGGATATAAACACGAAACGGAATCAGACGCCAGCACGGCCCTGCGGACACGGTACGCCGAGCCGTTCCAACCGCGCCCGATCCGCTGCGGCCTCCGCCAGCAGCCAGCGCCGGAAGGCGCGGAGCGCGCCGCGCCCGCGCCCTTCGGCCGGGGCGGTCATCACATAGCGGTCGCCGCAGGGCACCGCCGGCCCGAAGGGGACGACGAGCCGTCCGGCCTCCAGCGCCTCCAGCACCAGCGACGGGCGCCCCAGCGCGATTCCCTGCCCGACCATGGCCGCCTGGATCACCATCACCGATTCCGAGAAGCTCAGGCTGCCCGCTCCATACAGACTTACCCCACTGCCGGCGCGCCACAGACTCCAGTCCGGCGAGGCCTGATAATGCAGCAGCGTCTGGCGGGACAGGTCGGCCGGACCGGACAGCCGCTCGGCCAGCGCCGGGGCGCAGACCGGGAACAGCGGTTCTTCCGACAGCAGCGTCCCGTCGGGACCCGGATCGCCGCCGCGCACGTAGCGGATGACCGCCCAACCCGCCTCGGCTTCCGACGCGCGGTCGGTGTTGCCCCCCTCGATGTCCAGCCGCAGATCCGGCCGGCCGTCCAGAAAGCGCCCCAAGCGCGGCACCAGCCACAGCGCCGCCCAGGTGCGCGGCGCGGCAATGCGCAGCCGCTCCGGTCCGCTGCCGGCGATGCGGTCCCAGCTCTCCTGAACCCGCCCCAGCCCGGCGGTGCAAGCCTGCGCGAGATCGCGCCCCGCGTCGGTCAGCTGTAGCCCCTGCGGGGTGCGGTCGAACAGACGGACCTTCAGCCGCTTCTCCAGATCGCCCACCTGTCGGCTGACCGCCCCGTGGGTCAAACCAAGCTCGTCGGCGGCGCGCGTCATGCTGCCGTGGCGGGACGCCGCTTCGAAAGCAGCCAGGGCGGTGAAGGGAAGGCGTGGCATCGGGCGGCGTGTCTGAAGGGCAATGTGAGGATTCCTCACACCCATGCCCTGCGAAGTCAATTGTGGACCGGGGGAGCGGCGGGCAGGCTTGGGCGCAGAAACCGAACCATCCCGGCACCTCACATGACGATGACCTTGTCCATCACCGACATTTCCACTCTCGATGACGGCCGCCTGCGCGTGGAACTGGAAGCCCTTCTGGAGGACGCCGTGAACAGCGGCGCTTCGGTGGGCTACCACGCCCCGCTGGCCCCTCACTGGAAGCGGGCCTTCTGGGACGGCGTGGCCGGACTGCTGTCGGGTGGCGCGCACCATCTGCTGATCGCCCGCGGGCCGGACGGAGACTTGCTGGGAAGCGTGCAGTTGGCGCTCTGCACCAAGCCCAACGGCGCGCACCGCGCCGAAGTGCAGAAGCTGCTCGTCTTCACCCACCATCGCCGGAGAGGCGTCGCCCGGAGTCTGATGGCGGCGGTGGAAGAAACCGCCCGCGGATTGGAGCGGTCCCTGCTGGTGCTCGACACGCTGAAGGGCGACCGCGGCGAGCCCTTCTACGAGGCGACGGGCTGGCAGAGGGCCGGGCTGATTCCCGGCTACACGGTGGAAGCGGACGGCGCCTTTCACGACACCGTCCTCTTCTACAAGACGCTGTGACGACGGTTACTTCGTCTCGATCAACTCGACCTTGTAGCCGTCCGGATCCTCGATGAAAGCAATCACGGTGGTGCCATGCTTCATCGGGCCGGGCGGACGCGGAATCTTGACGCCTTCCTTGGCGAGCTGCTCGCAGGTGGCGTAGATGTCCGGCACGCCCAGCGCGATGTGGCCGTAGGCGGTGCCAATCTCATAGGGCTCCGCCTGGTCCCAGTTGTGGGTCAGTTCCAGGACGGCGGTGTCCTTCTCGTCGCCGTAGCCGACGAAGGCCAGCGTGAAGCGCCCGCCCTCATAGTCGTTGCGGCGCAGCAGCTTCATGCCGAGCAGGCGGGTGTAGAAGTCCAGCGACTTCTCCAGATCATAGACCCGGAGCATCGTGTGCAGCAGGCGGAATTGGCTCATGGTCTCTTCTCCCAAGCGGGTTCTTGCGCTCTCGTCTTATCCGGCCTCGTCGTTTCCGGCCGACCGGCGGCGACCTCCAGGACCACGCGGGCGGCGCGTTCGCTGGGCGGCGTTCCGCCCTGCCCCAGCCAGCGCGCCACCTCGGCCACCCCGTCGATCTGCGTTGCGCGGGCGGCGGGATCCTCGAGCAGGCGGCCCAGTTCCAAGGCCAGCCGGTCGGGGCGGCAGTGCTCCTGAAGCAGTTCCGGCACCAGCATGCGGTCGAGCATCAGATTGACCAGATTGACGTATTTGACCCGGATCAGCCGCCGGTACAAGGCCACCGTCACCGGGTTGAGGCGGTAGGCGATCACCGTCGGCAGGCGCGCCAGCGCCAGTTCCAGCGCCACTGTTCCGGACGCCGCCAGCGCGGCCTCTGCTGCGGCGAAGGCGTCGTATTTCGGGCCGTCGCCCTCGACGAGGATGGTGGGCATCGGCCAGCCCGCCACTTCCGCCGCCACGCGGTCGCGGACCGTCGCCACGGTCGGAACCACAGCGACCAGCTCCGGATGGCTCGGCAGCAGCCGTTCAAGCGTGGCGCGGAAGTCGGGGAGCAGGCGCGACACCTCGCCCTTCCGGCTGCCCGGCAGGACGGCGACGACCCGCGCGTCGGGCGCCAGCCGATGAGCCTCCCGGAAACGCAGCGCGTCGCCTTGCCCCGCCCCGCTCTCCACCACCGAATGGCCGACGAAGGTGCAGGGAAGCCCCTCCTTCTCGAAATAGGGCGGCTCGAAGGGCAGAATGGCCAGCAGATGATCGTAGATCGCCGCGTATTTGGCGGCGCGCTTCGGCTTCCACGCCCAGACGGTGGGCGCCACATAGTGGATGAGCGGAATGTCCGGCGCCTGCGCCTTGACCCGCTTGGACACCCGCACCGTGAAGCCCGGCGAATCGATGCCCACCACCGCGTCGGGCCGCAGTTGCAGAACCTCGGCAACCGTCTGGTCGATGCGGCGCAGCAGGTTCGGCAGATGCGGCAGAAGTTCGAACACACCGAACAGGGTCAGCTCGCCCATCGGAAACAGGCTGTCCAGCCCCTCCGCAACCATCTTCTCGCCGCCGATGCCGGCGAAGCGCACCCGTCCACCGGTCAGCCGCTTGCAGGCGGCCATCAGCCGCGCGCCCAGCGCGTCGCCGGAGGGCTCCCCGGCGATCAGGAAAATCAACGGATCGCTCAAGGCCGAGGCTCCGGCGAAACGGTAATGCCGAGGACAAAGAGGCCCAGCCGGTCGGCGGTCTCGGCCACCGCGGCGCGGTCCACCAACAGGCTGCCGCCAGCCTCGACGGCGACGCCGCGCAGACCGGCGCGGGCGGCGTTCTCCACGGTCGTCACACCCATGGTCGGCAGGTCGAGGCGGCGGTCCTGCTGCGGCTTCTTCACCTTGACCAGCACGCCGCCCACCCCGGGCCGCGCCAGCCCGGCGCAGCGGGCCAACATGGCGTCGGTGCCCTCGATGGCCTCGACGGCGAGCACGATCCCCTGCTGCACCACGGCGCCCTGCCCGACGTCGAGCGCGCCGAGCGCGCGGGCCACCTCGACCGCGCGGGCGATGTCGCGCTCCGCCTCGGCGTCCGGCCGCAGCCGCCCCACCGGCCCCTCTGGGGTCAGAAGCTCGCCAAGCAGGTCGTGCAATCCGACCACGCGGAACCCCTCCCCTTCGAGTTCGCGCGCGACGGAGCGCAGCAGCCCATCGTCGCCGAGCGCGCGGGTGCCGACCTTGGCGAGGAACTTGGTGGTGTACCAGTCGGGAAGAAGCTCGGTGAAGGACGGCCGGCGCACCGGTCCGGCGAAGACCAGCTCCGCGACCTTTTCCTTCTTCAGCCGGTCGATGATGCCGCCGGCGGCGCCGAAACGGCTCCACAGATGGGGAAGGCCGTCGACGGTGGCGGGGTCGGTGTGGCCGTCGAAGGCGACGACGAAGACCTCGCGCCCCTGACCGCGCACCGCGGCGGCGATGCGGGCCGGCAAGCTGCCGCCGCCCGCGAGGATGCCGAGCTTGGGAAGAGGCTGCGACATGGCCGGGACTCTCCCAGGGAACAGAACAAGAGAACGGAGCGCGAAGGCCCCTCAGCCCTCGCGCGGCTGGCAGAGCGACCGCGAGGCCCGCGCGAAGGTCAGCACATCGGCGACGAGCGTCTGCTGCCCCAGGTCGCGCCCGACCTCCTCCATGCGCTCGGCGAAGGTGCCCTCGTTGCCGAACAGCAGACGGTAGGCGGCGCGCAGGGCGTGGATCTCGTCCTTCTGGAAGCCGCGACGCTCCAGCCCGACGAGGTTCAGGCCGGCCAGACGGGCGCGGTCGCCCATGACGAGGCCGTAGGGGATCACGTCCTTCTCCACGCCGGACATGCCGCCGATCATGGCGTGCGACCCGATGCGGACGAACTGGCGGACCGCGGACAGCCCGCCGATGGTCACGAAATCGCCGAGTTCCACATGGCCGGCCAGCGTGGCGTTGTTCGCCAGGACCGCGTTGTTGCCGACGACGCAATCGTGGGCGATGTGGACGCCGACCATGAACAGGCCGTTGTCGCCGACCCGCGTGACCATGCCGCCGCCCTCGGTGCCGGGGCTCATGGTGACGTGCTCGCGGATCTGGTTGTTGCGCCCGATGATCAGTTCGGACGGTTCACCCTTGAACTTGAGGTCCTGCGGGCGGTGGCCGATGGAGGCAAACGGGTAGATGACCGAGTCCCCGCCGATGCGCGTGCGGCCCTCGACCACCACATGGGAGGTCAGTCGCACGCGGTCGCCGAGTTGGACATCCGGCCCGACCACGCAGAAGGGACCGATGGAAACGTCTTCGCCCAGCCTGGCGGCCGGATCGACGACCGCCGTCGGGTGAATGGAAACGCTCATTTCTCGTCCAGGATCATGGCGGAATAGACGGCTTCGGCGACCAGGACACCGTTGACCTTGGCCTCGCCCTTGAACTTCCACACGTTGGCGCGCTGGCGCTGCTTGGTCACATGGATGTGGATGGTGTCGCCGGGGGTGACCGGGCGGCGGAAACGCGCCTCGTCCACGGTCATGAAATAGACCAGCTTGCCCTCGGACTCCTTGCCCAGCGTGGCGACCACCAGAACGGCGGAGGTCTGGGCCATCGCCTCGATGATCAGCACACCCGGCATCACCGGGCGCGACGGGAAGTGCCCCTGGAAGAACGGCTCGTTGATGGTGACGTTCTTCACGCCGGTGGCGCTTTCGCCCAGCGTGATGTCGATCACCCGGTCGATCATCAGAATCGGATAGCGATGCGGGATCATTTCCATGATCCGCGTGATGTCGAGGTCGGCTATCTTCTTGTTGTCCGCCGTCACATCCATGGTCCGGCCGCCCGCCTTTCAAAATCCACGAGAACACCCCGCGCCGCGCCTGCGGCGGCACGGGGCGAAGCCCCTTGTGCCCCATTTCCGGGGATTTGGCAATCCCGACGCCGCCGGCTTTCCGGCGCCGCCCTTTGCGCAAACGAAAAGCCGCCACGCCTCCCTGCGGAAGCGTGGCGGCTCGTCCCGCCCGCGCCTTACTGCTTGGGAACGGTCAGCGCGACCTGGGGCAGCTTCTTGTTGACCCGCTCCAGCACGACGTCGGTGACGTCGAGCTGGGTGTCGACCAGGACGAACTGCTGGCGGGCGAGGACCAGATTGGCACCGCGCTCGCGCGCGACGTCGGCCACGATCTCCACCATGTTCTTGTGGACGACGGCCATCGCCTCGTTCAGCGCGTTCTCCAGGACGCGCTTGCGGCTCTGCACCGTCTTCTGGACCTCGCCGACCTGCTTCTCGAAATCGCGGCGCTTGTTGGCCAACGCGTCCGGAGCCAGCACGGTCTGCTGCTTGCGCAACTCCTCCTCGGACTTGCGCAGCTTGTCCTCGAGCGAGGCGATTTCCTTCTGGTAGGTCTCGCGCAGCGATTCGAAGGACTTCGAGACGCCCTTGGAGGCGTTCGACTCCTGCATGATCTTCTGGACGTCGACCACCGCGATGACCGGCGCCTTGAGGTTGTCGGTCGGCTTGTCCTGGGCGAAGGACGGCGTCGCCATCGCGACGCCCGCCATCACCGCACCGGCGGCGACCAGCGCCCTGAGCTTGCTGAACTGCATGTTAGAACCTGGTTCCAAAGCTGAAGCGGAAGATCTCTTTCTTGTCGTAATCTTCCTTGATAATCGGGACAGCAAAGTCAAGGCGGATCGGCCCGAAGGGCGAGCGCCAGGACAAGCCGGTGCCGACCGACAGGCGGATCGATTCGTCGTCGGGGACGAGCGGATCGTTGATGTCGACCTTGCCCAGCGTGCCGACGTCGGAGAAGGCGTGGCCCTTCAGACCGAATTCCTCGGGCAGGCCGACCGGGAAGCTCATCTCCACCGAACCGCGGTAGTAGCGGGTGCCGCCCAGGGCGTCGCCGGTGCGCAGGTCGCGCGGGCCGATGCCGGCGGTATTGAAGCCGCGCAGCGTATCGCCGCCGATGAAGAAGCGGTCGGACAGGGCGATGCCGTCGTCACCGATGCCGACGATGTAGCCGATCTCGCCGGTGGCGCTGACGACCCAGCTCTCGTCGAACAACGGCAGGTAATAGCCGGCGCCGAGACGGTTGCGCAGGAAGCGCGCGTCGCCACCCAGGCCCGCGAGATCGTTCGTCAACCGGATGTAATAGCCTTCGGTCGGGTTCAGGCGGCTGTTGCGGCGGTCGTAGGTCAGCTCCTGCCCGATCAGCGAGGTCAGGCGCGCGCCCTTCTGGTCCTGGATGTACTGCGACGCGCTGCTGGGGACGCTGGTGATGTCGGTGTTCTGCAGCTGGTAATAGACGCGCTGGCGCAGGTTCTCCGTCAGCGGATACCCCATGCGCAGGGCCATGCCGGTGCTCTTCTCGTCGAAGGAGCTTTCGTCCTGATAGTCGCGGGTGATGCGGAACAGGTCGAAACCCGCGGACAGATCGCGGTCGAGGAAATAAGGCTCCGTGAAGGAGACGTCGTATTCCTGACGGCTGCCCGACACGGTGGCGCCGAAGCGCAGATCCTGGCCGCGGCCCAGCAGGTTGCGCTCCCGGATCGAGAAGTCGGCCAGCGGACCGTCCGAGGTCGAGTAGCCGGCGCCGATCGAGATTTCACCGGTGGACTGCTCGGTCACCTCGACGTTCATCACGGTGCGGTCGGGCGCCGAGCCCTCCGCGGTGGTGATGTTGACACGCTCGAAATAGCCGAGATCCTTGATTCGCTGTTCGGAGCGGCGCAGCTTGGTCGTGCTGAACGGGTCACCTTCGGACAGCAGCATCTCGCGCCGGACCACCTTGTCCAGCGTGCGGACGTTGCCCGTCACGTCGATGCGCTCCACGAAGACGCGCGGCCCCTCGACGATGTCGTAGACGATGTCGATGGTCTGGTTTTCGCGGTTGCGCGAAATCCGCGGCCGGACGTCCACGAAGGCGTACTGCAGGTCGCCGACCGCGTTGGACAGCTTGGTGATGGTGTTCTCCACCTCCTGCGCGTTGTACCAGTCGCCCTCGCGCGTGGACAGCACGCTGCGCAGCTGCTCCGGGTCCAAGGCCTTCAGGGAGGTGCTGATGTCCATCTTGCCGAACTTGTAGCGCTCGCCCTCGTCCACCGTGAAGGTGATGACGAAATCCTCGCGGTCCGGCGTCAGCTCCGCCACGGCGGAGACGACGCGGAAGTCGGCGTAGCCTTCCTTGAGGTAGTAGCGGCGCAGCAGATCACGGTCGTAGTTCAGCCGGTCCGGGTCGTAGTTGTCGTCCGACGTCATGAAGCGCCACCAGGCGCTTTCCCGCGTCTGGATCGCCTCGCGCAGCGTCCCGTCGGAGAACTTCTCGTTGCCGATGAAGGTGATGCTGCGCACGCCGGTGCGCACACCCTCGTTGATCTCGAACACCAGATCGACGCGGTTCTGGTCGAGCTGGATGATCTTCGGCTCGACGGTCGCGGCGAAGCGGCCCTGGCGGCGGTAGATGTCCAGGATGCGCTGCACGTCGCTCTGGACGCGCGTGCGGGTGTAGACGACGCGGGGACGGAGCTGGATTTCCTTCTCCAGATTCTCCTTCTCGATGCGCCGGTTCCCTTCGAAGGCGATGCGGTTGATGATCGGGTTTTCCGCCACCTGCACCACCAGCGCGTCGCCGTCGCGCTTCAGCACGACGTCGGCGAACAGGCCCGTGTTGAACAGGGCCTTCAGCGACTGGTCGATGCGGTCGGGATCGAAGGGATCGCCGGGCGCCACCGCGAGGTAGGAGCGGACGGTCGTCGGCTCGATGCGCTGGACGCCCTCCACCCGGATGTCCCGGATGGTGCCGCCCGAGAACATCTGGGCGACCAGAGTCCCGTCGCCGAAGGCGGCGGATTTCGCCGCACCCGGATTGGGCGCGCCCGCCTGGGCCCAGGCTGCGTGGGAAAGGGCAAGAGAAACCGTCGTCATGGCGCAACCGGCCATCAGGCCGAACGCCAGAACCCTGCTCGACACCCGCAAAGCTCGCTCCCTGGCTTTGGGGGCATCCCTCAGGATATCAGCCCCCTAAAGAAATCCACCACGCGAAGCTGAACGAGGTCGTTCCACGTGGCGAAAACCATGAGCGTTAATACCAAAGCAAGCCCGATGCGGAAACCGTATTCTTGCGCTTTAGGTCCGAGAGGACGCCCACGGAGTCCTTCCAGGGCGTAAAACATCAGATGGCCGCCGTCAAGCAGCGGAACCGGAAACAAATTGATCATGCCGAGGTTCACGGACAGGAACGTCATGAACCAGATCAGCGGGTACCAGCCGGATTGGGCGACCTCGCCGGACATCTGGGCGATGCGCAGCGGCCCGCCCAGTTCCTCGGTGCCGCGCGATCCCTCGATCATCTGGCCGAGCGCCACGAAGGTGCCGGACACCATGCCGACGACCTCCCGGCCCGCTTGCCAAAGTGCGGTCAGCGGGTCGTGGCGCTTGGTCTCCGCCCCGCCGCGCATGATGCCGAGCTGGCCGATTCGGTGGGTGTTGCCGAGTCGGTCGGTGACCTCGCGCACGTCCGGAGTCGCCGTCAGATTGACCGAACGCCCGTCGCGCTGCACCACCATCTCCAGGGGCGCCCCCGGCTGCATGGAAACGATCTGCCGGATTTCCTCGAATCGCTGGATGCCGCTGCCGTTGATCGAGACGATCAGGTCGCCCGGTTGCAGCCCGGCGCGCTCCGCCGCGCTGCCCGGCTGTACGCCGCCGACGTCCGGCGGGGTGAAGGACTGGCCGGCGGTGGCGAAAAGGATCGTCAGGGCGACGATGGCGAACAGGAAATTCGCGATGGGACCCGCCGCCACAATGGCCGCCCGCTGGCCGAGCCGCTTGTGGTGGAAGGACACCGCCTGTTCCTCGGCGCTCATGCTCTGCGTGTGTGCGCCGGGCGTGCTCGCCGGGTCGGCGTCGCCGAACATCTTCACATAGCCGCCGAGCGGGATGGCGCTGAACTTCCAGCGCGTTCCGGAGCGGTCGGTCCAGCCGAACAGTTCCGGGCCGAAGCCGATGGAGAAGACCTCGATCCGCACGCCGTTGCGGCGCGCCACGAGGTAGTGGCCGAGTTCGTGCACAAACACGAGCACGGTGAGGACCAGCAGAAAAGACAGAAGCGTGGTCCCGAAGCCGCCCATGACGTCCATCACATCCTTTGCATCCCGGGGCGGCTCCTTCGCGGTCCGCGCCCGGAAAAAGACTCAGCGTGCCAGGGCCGCGACCCGGTCGGCCGCCACGCGGCGCGCCTCGGCGTCGGTGTCGCGCACCGCGCTCAGGTCGCGGAGCGGCCGGTGCGGCAGCGTGCCCAACACCCCCTCGACGATCCGTTCGATGTCGAGAAAGCCGATCCGGCGGTCGAGAAACGCCTGCACGGCCACCTCGTTGGCGGCACTGAGAATAGTAGGAGCGCCCCCACCGCTTTGCAAGGCGGCCCGGGCGAGCCGCAGGGCCGGAAATCGCTCGGGGTCCGGCGCCTCGAAGGTCAAGGTTGCGGCCTTGACAAGGTCCAGCCGTTCGGCGGGCGTCGGGATGCGCGCCGGCCAGCCGAGCGCGTAGGCGATCGGCGTCCGCATGTCTGGCGTGCCGAGCTGCGCCAGGACCGAGCCGTCCACATACTCGACCAGCGAATGCACGACCGATTGGGGATGGACCAGCACGTCGATCTTCTCTTCGGGGACACCGAAGAGGAAATGCGCCTCGATGATCTCCAGCCCCTTGTTCATCATGGTGGCGCTGTCGATGGAAATCTTAGCGCCCATCTCCCAGGTCGGGTGGGCGACCGCCTGCTCGCGCGTCGCCGCGGCCATGAAGGCGCGGTCCCTGGTCCGGAAGGGGCCGCCGGAGGCCGTCAGGATCAGGCGCTGGACGCTGTCCAGCCGGTCGAAGTCGAAAACCTGGTAGATCGCCGAATGCTCGCTGTCCACCGGCAGCAGGTTGGCGCCGTGGCGGCGCACCTCCTCCATCATCAGGGCGCCGGCGCAGACCAGCACCTCCTTGTTGGCGAAGGCGACGCAGGCGCCACGGCGCACGGCGGCCAAGGTGGGCTCCAGCCCGGCGGCGCCGACGATGGCGGCCATCACCCAGTCGGAGGGACGCTCCGCGGCCTCGGCCACGGCCTGCGGCCCGGCGGCGGCCTCCACGCCGGTTCCGGCCAGGGCCTCCTTGAGGTCGGCGTAGGCGGCGGGGTCGGCGACCACGGCCAGTTTGGGGCGGAGCTGCCGCGCCTGTTCGGCGAGGAGGGCGACGTTGCGGTTGGCGGTCAGCGCCTCCACCGGGAAGCGCTCCGGATCGCGGGCGATGAGGTCCACCGTCTGCGTGCCGACCGATCCGGTCGACCCGAAGATCGTCACGCGGCGCGGCGCGTCCCCCGCCCCTTCAGCCTTCACAACCATGACCCCGTCACCACCATGCGATTGCCGTGCCGATGGTCGCGTGGAACAGGGCCAGCACAGGAGCCGCGCTGAGCAGCCCGTCGATGCGGTCCAGGATTCCCCCGTGACCAGGAATGAGATGGCCGCTGTCCTTCACGTTGTAACGGCGCTTGACCGCGGATTCGAAGAGGTCGCCCGCTTGCGCCACCACGGCCAGGACGGCGCCCACCGCAAGAGCCAGCAACGGCCGTTGCGCGCCAGCGGCCAGAGCCACCCCCCACCCCACCAGGGCGGAGGAGGCCATGCCGCCGATCAGGCCGGCCCAGGTCTTCTTCGGGCTGATGCGCGGGGCCAGCTTCGGCCCGCCGATGGTGCGGCCGGCGGCGTAGGCGCCGATGTCGGTCGCCCAGACGCCGAGCATGGTGAAGAGGAACAGCGCGAGGCCGGAGTCCGGATCGTCGCGCAACCACATCAGCCCGGCCAGACCGGCCACGATATAGAGGATGCCGCCCCCCGACAGACCGCGATCCGGCCCGCCCGAGGCCACGGCCACGCCGGCGGTGGCCAGGATGGCGACGACGACGGCCGCCCACGGCCCGGCGGCGATCTGCGCGGCCAGCGCCAGCAGGACGCCGGCCACCGATAACGCGATGGCGGCGCCCTTGCGGCGGCAGGGAACGAGGTTGCCCCACTCCACGGCGGAGGCCACCGCGCCGAGCGCGATCAGAACGTGGAAAACCCAGCCGCCGGCCCAGACCGCGGCCAGGACAAGCGGCGCCAGGACGAGCGCCGAGATGGCGCGCGTCTTCAGGTCGCCGGATTTAGCGGATGCCGGTGGTTGCGCCGAAGCGACGTTCCCGTCGGTGGAACTCTTCAATCGCCGCCTCCAGGTCACGCTTGGAAAAGTCAGGCCAGAGCGTGTCCACGAAGACCAGCTCGGCATACGCCGCCTGCCAGAGCAGGAAGTTGCTGATGCGCTTCTCGCCGCTGGTGCGGACGATCAGGTCGGGGTCCGGGATGTCGGCGGTGAACAGGCGTTCGGACAGCCGGTCTTCGGTGATGTCCTCGGGATCGAGCGTCCCCGCCTTCACCTCTTCGGCCAGACGCCGCGCGGCCAGCGTGATCTCCTGGCGGGAGCCGTAGCTCAACGCCACCACGAGGGTCAGCTTGCGGTTGTCGCGGGTCAGAGTCTCGGCGTTGTCGATCAGGCCGACGATGTCCTTGGACAGGCGGGCCCGGTCGCCGATGACGCGCAGGCGCACGCCGTTGCGGTGGAGGTCGGCAATCTCGCTGCGCAGGTAGAAGCGCAAGAGCTGCATGAGGTCGGACACCTCCTCCTCCGGCCGACGCCAGTTCTCGGACGAGAAGCTGAAGATCGTCAGATAGCCGATCCCCAGGTCGCCCGCGGCTTCGACCGTCCGGCGGACGGCGTCCACGCCCTTTTTATGGCCGGCGGTGCGGGGCAGTCCTCTGGACTTCGCCCAACGCCCGTTGCCGTCCATGATCACGGCCACGTGCGCGGGCGGGCGCAGGGGGCGGCTGTCTTCCGCGTCGCGCATGCCGTCAGACCTGCATGATGTCCTTTTCTTTCGCCGCAAGCGCATCGTCGACCAGCTTGATGTACTGGTCGGTCAGCGCCTGGACCTTCTCGCCGAGCCCCTTGTGCTCGTCCTGCGAGATGTCGCCGGCCTTCTCCGCCTTCTTCAGGCCGTCCATGCCGTCACGGCGCACGTTGCGCACGGCGACGCGGGCCTGCTCGGCGTATTTGTGGGCGACCTTGGCCAACTCCTTGCGGCGCTCCTGCGTCAAGTCGGGCAGCGGCACGCGGATCGACTGGCCCTCCGTCTGCGGGTTCAGGCCGAGACCCGAATCGCGGATGCCCTTCTCCACGGCCTTGACCATGCCGCGGTCCCAGACCTGCACGACAATCAGGCGCGGCTCCGGCACGCTGACGGTGCCGACCTCCTTGAGGTGCATCTTGGCGCCGTAAGCCTCAATGGTGACGGGCTCAAGCAGGCTGGCGGAGGCGCGGCCGGTGCGCAGACCGCTCAACTCCTTGCGAAACGCCTCAAGCGCTCCTTCCATGCGGCGCTTGAGATCCGATGCATCGGGCGCAGCCACGGCTCACTCCGTTTCTTCGTTGATGATCGTAAACTTGCCCCGGCCCTGCATCACCTCGGCGAAGGCGCCGGGGGTGTGGATCGAGAACACGAGTATGGGGATGTGGCTCTCGCGCGCCAAGGAGATCGCGGAAGCGTCCATCACCTGCAGATCGTTCGCCAGGACTTCGAGATAGCCCAGGCGCTCGTAACGCTCGGCATCCTTCACCTTCTTCGGGTCGGCGGTGTAGACGCCGTCCACCTGCGTGCCCTTCAGCAGAGCGTCGCAGCCCATCTCCGACGCGCGCAGCGCGGCGGCGGTGTCGGTGGTGAAGAAGGGGTTGCCGGTACCGGCGGCGAAGATCACCACGCGGCCCTTCTCCATGTGCCGGATGGCGCGGCGCCGGATGTAGGGCTCGCACACAGACGACATGGGAATGGCCGACTGCACGCGGGTCGCGACACCCATCCGTTCCAGAGCGCTCTGCATCGACAGGGCGTTCATGACGGTGGCGAGCATCCCGATGTAGTCGGCCGAGGCGCGCTCCATGCCGCTCGCCGCACCCTTCACGCCGCGGAAGATGTTGCCCCCGCCGATGACCAGGCTGACCTGGACACCCAGCTGGATCACCGCCTTCACCTCGTTGGCGACGCGGTTGACCACCTCCGGGTCGAGGCCGTAGTCGCGCTGACCCATCAACGCCTCGCCCGACACCTTCAGCAGGACTCGTTTGAAGCGGATGCCGTCAGCCGGCTCGGTGGTCCCGGTGGTCTGGGCCATGGGGGGCTTTCTCCCGGTTGGTGTGAAGAGTGCGTGCGGCGGGGCGCCGGTTCCTTACTTCTGGCCGGCGGCGGCGGCGACTTCGGCGGCGAAATCACTCTCCGCCTTCTCGATGCCCTCGCCCAGCGCGAAGCGGACGAAGCCCGTCACCTTGACCGGGGCGCCGACGTCCTTGGCGGCGTTCTCCACCACCTTGCGGACCTTGGTCTCGCCGTCGATCACGTAGGTCTGCTCCAGCAGCACCACCTCCTCGTAGTACTTGCGGATGCGGCCTTCGAGCATCTTCTCGACGATGTTCTCCGGCTTGCCCGAGGCGCGGGCCTGCTCGGCGAGCACATTGCGCTCACGCTCCAGGGCGGAGGTGTCGACGTCGGCGATGTCCAGGGCGTCCGGACGGGCAGCGGCGATGTGCATGGCGATCTGCTTGCCCAGATCGTTCAGCTTGGCGGCGTCGCCGGTCGACTCCAGGGCGACCAGAACGCCGATCTTGCCGAGGCCCGGAGCGATGGCCGAGTGGACGTAGGACACGACGACGCCCGCCGGGACCGACAGCTTGGCCGAGCGGCGGATGTTCATGTTCTCGCCGATGGTGGCGATCAGGTTGGTCAGCTCTTCCTGGACCGTGCGGCCGGCGTCCGGATAGGCGGTGCCCTTCAGGCCCTCGACGTCGCCCGAACCCGACAGGGTCAGCTCGGCGGCCTTCAGGGAGAAGGCCTGGAACTTGTCGTTGCGCGCGACGAAGTCGGTCTCGGCGTTCACCTCGACGACGGCGCCCGCGGTGCCGGCGGTGGCGACGGCGACCAGACCCTCGGCGGCCACGCGGCCGGACTTCTTGGCGGCGGCGGCGAGCCCCTTCTTGCGCAGCCAGTCAACGGCGCCCTCGAGGTCGCCCTGGGTCTCGGCCAGCGCCTTCTTGCAGTCCATCATGCCCGCGCCGGTCTTCTCGCGCAGTTCCTTGACGAGCGCGGCGGTAATCTCGGCCATGGTTTCGCCCTCTTCCTTCCGAACAGATCCAAGCGGATCGGGTTGATCCAAACAACTCATAAAAAAGGCAGCCGGGCCATAGGTCATAAGGCCCGGCTGCCCCGTATCACCGGGATCAGGCCTGGGCCTGTTCGGCCTCGGCCCCTTCCTCTTCCGGCAGCTGCTCGGCCGGAGCCTCCTCGGAGGAGCCGACGTCGATGCCGGCGGCGCTCATCTCAGCCTGCAGGCCGTCGAGCACGGCGCCGTTCACCAGCTCGCAGTACAGGTCGATGGCGCGCAGGGCGTCGTCGTTGCCGGGGATCGGGAAGGCCACGCCGTCCGGATCGGAGTTGCTGTCGATCACCGCGATGACAGGGATGCCGAGCTTGTTGGCTTCCTTGACGGCAATCGACTCCTTGTTGGTGTCGATGATGAAGAGGACGTCCGGCAGGCCGCCCATCTCCTTGATGCCGCCCAGCGCGCGCTCCAGCTTGTCGCGCTCGCGGGTCAGCTCGAGGATTTCGCGCTTGGTCAGGCCGGAGGTGTCGCCGCCCAGACGCTCTTCCATCTCGCGCAGGCGCTTGATCGACTGGGAGATGGTCTTCCAGTTGGTCAGCATGCCGCCGAGCCAGCGGTGGTTGACGTAGTACTGGCCGCACTTCGACGCGGCCTCGGCCACCTTCTCCTGGGCCTGGCGCTTGGTGCCGACGAACAGGACGCGGCCGCCGCCGGCGACGACGTCACGGACAGCCTGCAGGGCGCGGTGCAGCGCCGGGACGGTCTGCTCCAGGTCGATGATGTGCACGCCGTTGCGCACGCCGAAGATGTACGGGCCCATCTTCGGGTTCCAGCGACGGGTGTGGTGACCGAAGTGGACGCCGGCTTCGAGCAGCTGGCGCATGGTGAAAGACGGAATAGCCATTTGGAAAAGTCCTTTTCCGGTTGCTCCGCCGCGGGCACTGTCCGTTTGACAGGACACCGGATCGGGCCATCGGGGTAAAGCCGAGGGACCGCCAGCCCGCGTGAGGTTTTGACGACGGCGCTTACATAGCCCGCCGCAACCGCTTTGGCAACACCGGTTTGCCAATTCGGTCGGAAGCGCGATCCTGTTTTCTCAGCGGCTAACCGCGGTCTTGAGCGCTGTGCCAGAGCCGCAGGATCGAAACGGTTTCGTCTTCGCCGATGTCGTAGACGATGACATAGGGACGGACGACGACCAGTTCCCGCGTGCCCTCGACCAAGCCCCGGCGGCCGCGTTGCGGAAACACCTGCAGGCTGTCACCCGCCAGAACCAATTCCTGGGCCAAGCGCCGAGCGGCGACCGGATTTTCCTGTGAGACATAGTGCAGGATGCGGACGAGATCGGCACGCGCCGCCGCTCGCCAGACGACCGTCACAGGTCGCGAGTCTCCGGCGGCTCCGCACCGAACTCACCATCGGCCACCCGCAACAGCCATTCCCGCATCTGCTCGTGCGGCACGCCGCGCCGGTCTGCGCGCGCCTTTGCGACCGCAGCCTTCAGGGCGTCGGATTCAGCGGCTTCATCGTCGATCTGGCGGGCGAGGTTCGGCATGGCTTGAATATGACATCCCGGCGCGGCCTTTTCCAGCTGTGCACCCGATTACAACTCCACCACCTCGACCACCCCCGGCACCGCCTTCAGCGCGGCACGGCTCTGGTTGGTGATGTTGAAGGAGCCGGGAAGCTGGATCTCCACCTCCTTCAGCGGGTCGATCTCGACCAGCAGGTGGATCTTGCCCTTGCCGCGGGCCAGCCGCTCCAGCATGCCGCGGATGCTCTCCACCGGCCCGCCGTCGCGCACCACCACCTTCAAGCCGTCCGAGACCTGGGCGACGGCGTCCTCCAGCGGTTTCACCTCCTGGCAGGTCAGGCGGATGTCCTCGCCGTTCATCTGGACGTCCACCGTCATCAGCACCGGGCGCCCGGCCTCCAGCAGGTCGCGGTTGGTCGCCAGCACCTCGGAGAAGACCGTCACCTCGTAGCCGCCACTGGAGTCGGACAGCTCCACGAAGGCGAAGCGGTTGCCCGACTTCGCGGTCTTCTCCTTGCGGCTGACCACGATGCCGGCGACGCTGCGCCGGGTCGAGCCGCCGCCGGTCACCGCCGTGGCAAGGTCCGCCGACCGCACCACCCTCATGCGGCCCAGCGGCCCGGCGAAGGCGTCCAGCGGGTGGGCGGACAGGTAGAAGCCGATGGCGCCGAACTCGTGCTTCAGCTTCTCCAGCGGCTCCCACTCCTTCACCTTGGGCAGGTCCGGCTCCTTCAGCCCGCCCCCAGCGCCGCCGAACAGGTTGCCGATGCCGCTGTCGCGCTCCGCCGCCTCGGCCTGGGCGTAGCGGATCAGCGTCTCCAGCGCCGCGTGCACCTGGGCGCGGTTCGGGTTGATGCCGTCGAAGGCGCCGGCGCAGGTCAGGTTTTCAAGCTGGCGCTTGTTGATGGTCTTCAGGTCGAGACGGCGGGCAAAGTCGAACAGGCTCTTGTAAGGACCGTTCTTCCGCCGCTCCTCGACCACCGCCTTCATCGCCGGCAGGCCGACGCCCTTCACCGCGGCCAGCGCGTAGCGCACCGCCTTGGTGCCGTCAGGCAGCGCCTCCACCCCGAAGATGCTGTCGGACTTGTTGATGTCCGGCGTCAGCAGCTTGATCTTCAGCCGCACCAACTCCTGCCGGAAGACGTTCAGCTTGTCGGTGTTGCCGAGGTCGAGCGTCATCGACGCCGCCATGAACTCCACCGGGTGGTTCGCCTTCAGATAGGCGGTGTGATAGGCGACCAGGGCGTAGGCGGCGGCGTGGCTCTTGTTGAAGCCGTAGCCGGCGAACTTGGCCACCTGATCGAAGATCATGCTGGCCTGATCGGGGTCCACGCCCTTGTCCTTGGCGCCGACGACGAACTTGTCGCGCTCCTTGTCCATCTCCTCCTTGATCTTCTTGCCCATGGCGCGGCGCAGAAGATCGGCTCCGCCCAGCGAATAGCCGGACAGCACCTGGGCGATCTGCATGACCTGCTCCTGGTAGATCATGATCCCGAAGGTCTCCTTCAGGATCGGCTCCAGGGCCGGGTTCATGTAGTCGGGCAACTCCTCCCCGTTCTTCACCTTGATGTATTTGGGGATGTTGTCCATCGGGCCGGGGCGGTAGAGCGACACCAGCGCGATGATGTCCTCCAGCCGGTTCGGCTTCAGCCGGCGCAGCACGTCGCGCATGCCCGAGCTTTCCAGCTGGAACACGCCGGTCGATTCGGCGCGCCCCAGGATCTCGTAGCTTCGGGGGTCATCCAGCGTGACGGTGGTCAGGTCCGGCTTTTCCGGGATCAGGTCCACCGCCGTCTTCAGCACGGTCAGCGTCTTCAAACCGAGGAAGTCGAACTTCACCAGCCCGGCCTGCTCGACGAACTTCATGTTGAACTGGGTGACCGGCATGTCGGAGCGCGGGTCTCGGTACAGCGGCACCAGATCGTGCAGCGGCCGGTCGCCGATCACCACGCCCGCCGCGTGGGTCGAGGCGTGGCGGTACAGCCCCTCCAGCTTCAGCGCGATGTTGACGAGGCGGGCCACCGTCTCGTCCCCGTCGCGGGCCTGGCGCAGCATCTCCTCGCTGTCCAGCGCCTGCTGGAGCGTCACCGGGTTGGCCGGGTTGTTCGGCACCAGCTTGCAGATCTTATCCACCTGCCCGTAGGGCATCTGGAGCACGCGCCCGACGTCGCGCAGCACGGCGCGGGCCTGCAGCTTACCGAATGTGATGATCTGGGCGACGCGGTCGTAGCCGTACTTGTCCTGGACGTAGCGGATCACCTCTTCGCGGCGGTCCTGGCAGAAGTCCACGTCGAAGTCGGGCATCGACACGCGTTCTGGGTTCAGGAAGCGCTCGAACAGCAGGCCGAAGCGCAGCGGGTCCAGGTCGGTGATGGTCAGCGCCCAGGCGACGACCGAGCCGGCGCCCGACCCGCGGCCCGGCCCCACCGGGATGTCGTGCGACTTGGCCCACTTGATGAAGTCCGACACGATGAGGAAGTAGCCGGGGAACTTCATCGACACGATGACGTCCAGCTCGAACTCCAGCCGCTCGAAGTAGGTCTTGCGGGTTTCCGCGCGCTGCTCCGGCGTCATGTCCGGGGTGTAGACGACGCTGTTCAGCCGCATCTCCAGCCCCTCGCGGGACTGGGCGCGCAGTTCCTCCCCCTCGTCGCGGCCGCCCTCGCAGGGGAAGGGCGGCAGGATCGGCTTGATCGGCTTCAGCAGGAAGGAGCAGCGCTTGGCGATGGCGACCGTGTTGTCCACCGCCTCCGGCAGGTCCTTGAACAGCTCCCGCATCTCCTCGGCCGACTTGAAGCGGTGGTCGGGGGTCAGGCGGCGGCGCTCGGTCTGGCTGATGTAGGCGCCCTCGGCGATGCAGAGCAGCGCGTCGTGCGCCTCGTACATGTCCTCGGTCGCAAAATAGCAGTCGTTGGTGGCGACCAGCGGCAGGTCGTGAGCGTAGGCGAGATCGATCAGCGCCGGCTCGATGGCGTCCTCGATCACCGCGAAATGGTCGCGGTGGCGCTGAAGCTCGACGTAGAGCCGGCCGGGGAACAGCCGCTTCAGCCGCTCCAGCACGTCGAGCGCCAGATCCTTCTGCCCCTCCCCCAGCAGCCGTCCGACCGAGCCGGCGGGGCCGCCGGTCAGCGCGATCAGCCCGGCGGAATGGCCCTCCAGCGCGTCCAGGGGAATCTGCGGTCCGGCCATCGGGTCCGATTCCAGGAAGGCCTTGGACACCAGCTTCATCAGGTTCCGGTACCCCTCGTCGGTCTGGCAGAGCAGGACGAGCTGGTCGGGGACCGACGCCGCCTTGCCCGGCAGGCCCGGCTTGCCGTTGGCGGGACCGACTCGGGTGATGCCCAGAACCGTGCCGATGATCGGCTGCACGCCCGAATCCGCGGCGGCCAGCGCGAACTCCAGCGCGCCGAACAGGTTGCCGGTGTCGGTCACGGCGACCGCCGGCATCTCCTTCTTCTGGCAGAGCTTGACCAGCTCCTTCACCTTGATGGCGCCCTCGGACAGGGAATAGGCGGAGTGGACGCGCAGGTGGATGAAGTCGGCGTGGGGCATGGCGGAGATGGGCACCGGTTCCAGCGAAGGGGGGACGTCTCCCCTAGTCGTCGCGCATCCCGTCCCGCACTGCAAGGGACCAAGCGCGGGCCCGGCCATGCGGCGATGCGCCAACCCTGTCGAAGGTAAGGGAAGATTCCCCGATCATGCGTGTTCGTGCTATCGAGAGAGGCAGAGCCACGATCCGAGAATGACCCGTTCCATGCGCCGTATCCGCTCCGGCGCCGCCCTGGCGGTGCTGGCGGCCACGCTCCTCACGGCTTGCCAGACCACCGGCGCCCCCGCACCGTCCGCGGAGCAGACCCACCGGCCGCCGCCGACCGTTACGCCCGCCTCCCCCCTGTCCGACGCGCCGGGGCGCGTCGTCGCGCAGAACAAGGGCTGGGTCGTGCGGGCGCACCCGGCGACCAGGACCGGTTCGGCCTATTGCTACGCCACGCGGGCGGACGACTCCTCCCCCCTCTCCTTCCGGGCGACGGCGAAGGGGGCAGCCATGCTGGTCAACGCCGACCAGCACGCCCAGGCCGGCAAGGACACGGAAAGCCGCCTGACCGCCATCTTTCCCGACGGCGAGACCATGGCGCTGGAGGCCAGCCCCCTCCCCGACGGCGGCGTTGTGGTTCCGGTCGAGCTGCCCAAGTACGAGGACCTGTTCGAACCCTTCATGCGGTCGCGCGCGGTGACGCTGCAGCGGGACGGCGGCGGGACCGAGATCGGCGACGTCAATCTTGGCGGCTCCTCCTGGGCGCTGGCCGCCCTGGACGAGTGCCGCATCTTGCACACGGATAAGTAAATAGACTCGGACATCTCACTCGCTTCGCGTGCTCTTGCGCCGCATTGACCGCCGGGCCTTGCGGGTCTAGCCTCGCCCCCATGCGCACCGTTCACATCGCTCTGGCCCTTGCCGTCGCAGCAATCTGGGGCTTCAACTTCGTCGCCATCAAGGTCGGCCTCGCGGACTTTCCGCCGATCCTGTTCTGCGCCCTGCGCTTCGCGCTGGCGGCGCTGCCGCTTCTCGTGCTGGGGGTCCGCGGCGGTCCGCCGGTGCCCTGGCGCTTCATCCTGGGCATCGGGATGGTGCTGGGCGTGGTGAAGTTCTCGCTGCTGTTCGTCGGGATGGACATCGGCATGCCGGCGGGGCTGTCGTCGTTGGTTCTGCAATCGCAGGCCTTCTTCACCGCCCTGTTCGCCGCGGCGGTTCTGGGCGAGCGGCCCGGACCGAAGCAGGTGTTGGGCATGGCGGTGGCCTTCTCCGGAATCGGCCTGATCGCGCTGGAAATGCCGGCGGGCGATTCGCTGCTCGGGCTGGGGCTGGTCATCGCCGCCGCCGCGACCTGGGGCGTGGCGAACCTGCTGATGAAGCAGGCGAAGGCGCCGGACCTGTTCCGCATGATGCTGTGGGTCAGCGTGGTGCCGCCGATCCCGCTGCTGCTGCTGTCATTGGGGATGGAGGGTCCGGAGCGGGCGTGGCAGGCCCTGACCCATCTGACGCCGCTGGGCGTCGGGGCGGTGGCCTACATCGCCTTCGGGGCGACGCTGTTCGGCTTCGCCGCCTGGGGCTTTTTGCTGCGTCACTATCCGGCGAGCCTGGTGGCGCCCTTCTCGCTGCTGGTGCCGGTCTTCGGCATGAGTTCCAGCGCGCTGTTCCTGGGGGAGAGCTTCACCCCGCTGAAGATGGCCGGCGCGCTTCTGGTGCTTGCCGGGCTGGCGGTGGCCGTGCTGAAGCTGCCCTCCGCACGGCCCGCCACCCATCGGCTCTGACAAGGGCCTGATCGCTCAGGTCAGGTTCTTCTTCAGGAACTCCACGGCCCGGCCCCAGGCGAGGTCCGCCGCATCCTTGTTGAAGCGCTCCGCCGAGGTGTCGTTGTGGAAGGCGTGGTTCACGTTGTCGTACATGAAGAGTTCGTAGGACTTGCCGCCCTTTTTCAGGGCCTCCTCATAGGCCGGCACCTTGGCGTTCACATTGTTGTCCAGCCCGGCGTAATGGAGCTGGAGCGGCGCCTTGATCGTGGTGACCAGCGCCGGGTCGGGCGACGGGCCGTAGAAGACGACGCCCGCCTTGAGGTCCGGCGCCTTGATGGCCAGCCGGTTGATCATGCCGCCGCCCCAGCAGAAGCCGATGGCCCCCACCTTGGCGTTGGAGTAGCGGTAGGCCATCAGGTCGCTCATCGACGCGATCAGGTTGTTCACCGTCTTGTCGGGGTCGAGCTGGCCGATCATCTCCCGGGCACGGTCGGGGTCCTGCGGGGTGCCGCCGAGCGGGGACAGCAGATCCGGGGCCATCGCGACGAAACCGGCCACCGCCAGCCGCCGCGTCACATCCTCGATGTAGGGGTTCAGGCCACGGTTCTCGTGGACCACCACCACCGACGGCGCCTGCTCGGCCAGCTTCGGGCGGGCCCGGTATGCCTGAACGTCGCCGGTCGCCCCCTGGAAGGTGACGCGGTCCGTGGCGATTCGGCTGTCGTCCTCCGGGACCTCGGCGGCCAGGGCGTAGTTCGGCTCGATCTGGGAGAGGATCGCCGGAATGGCCGCCGCGCTGCCCGCCAGCACCGCCAGCCGCTCCAGGAAGACGCGGCGCGGCAGCGGCCGGTGGGTGTACTCGTCGTACAGATCGATGATCTTCTGATCCATGGACTCCGGTCCCTCCTTGTTGGGTTGCGCGAAGTCTGCCCCAGGACGCACCGATCACCAATCCGCCGAACGGCGATGCCACTCTTACGCGGTTTGGCCGGTTGCCCGGCCGCACCACGACGCCGGTCAAACCCGCGCGTGCTCCACGAGAAGGCCGTCGCTCATCTCGAACACCCGGTCCATGCGGTTCGCAAGCTCCAGGTTGTGGGTGGCGATCAGCGCGCCGACGCGGGCCTGCCGGACGATGGAGGTCAGCATGGCGAAGACCCCCTCCGCCGTGTGAGGGTCGAGGTTGCCCGTCGGTTCGTCGGCGATCAGCAGGCCCGGCCCGTTGGCCAGCGCGCGGGCAATGGCGACCCGCTGCTGCTCGCCGCCCGACAGGCGGGCCGGACGGTGGCCGGCGCGCGGCTCCAGCCCGACCATGCGCAGCAGTTCCAGGGCGCGCTCGCGGGCGGTGCGCTTCGGAACGCCGTTGATCATCTGCGGCAGCACGATGTTCTCCAGCGCGGAAAATTCCGGCAGCAGGTGATGGAACTGGTAGACGAAGCCGACCGAGCGGCGGCGCACCTCCGTCCGCTTGCCGTCGTCCAGGGCCGACACGTCGGTCCCGGCGATCCGCACGGTGCCGGCGGTGGGACGCTCCAGCAGGCCGGCGATGTGCAGCAGGGTCGATTTGCCGGCGCCCGACGGGCCGACCAGGGCGACCAGCTCGCCGGCGTGGACGGTCAGATCCGCCCCACGCAGCACCTGAAGCTCCGTCCCCGCCTGCTCGAAGGTGCGGACGATCCCCGACAGTTCCAGCATCGGCTCACTCATAGCGCAGGGCCTCCACCGGATCGAGACGGGCCGCCCGCCAGGACGGGTAGACGGTGGCGGCGAAGGACAGGCCCAGCGCCATCAGCGTGACCTGGACCACCTCCGACCAATCGATCTTCGCCGGCAGCTGCGACAGGAAATAGATTTCGGCGTTGAACAGGTTGGTGCCGGTCAGCGCCTGGATGCCCTGGCGGATCGTCTCGATGTTCAGAGCGAAGGACACACCCAGGGCCACCCCCAGCAGCGTCCCCGCCACCCCCACCGAGGCGCCGGACAGGAAGAAGATGCGCATGATCATGCCGCGGGTGGCGCCCATGGTGCGCAGGATGGCGATGTCCCGCCCCTTGTCCTTCACCAGCATGATCAGGCTGGAGATGATGTTGAAGGCGGCCACCGTGATGATCAGCGACAGGATCAGGAACATCACGTTGCGCTCGACCTGGAGCGCCGTGAAGAAGCTGGCGTTCGACTGCTGCCAGTCGACCACGCGCCCCACCCCGGCCACCGCCGACTGGATGGCGTCGCGCGCCGCGCGGATCTGGGTCGGGTCGCTGACGAAGACCTCCAGCGAGGTCACCGCCTCGCCGGTGCGGAAGAAGGCCTGGGCCTCCGGCAGGGGCAGGAAGATGAAGCTGTTGTCGTATTCGAACATGCCGACGTCGAACACCGCGCCGATGGTGAAGCTGCGCATCCGCGGCACGGTGCCGAAGGCGGTGACGTTGCCCTGCGGCGCGATCAGGGTGAGCTGGTCGCCGACCGCCAGCCCCAGCCGCTGCGCCATGCGGAGACCGATGGCGATGTTGTCCTCTCCGAAGGCGTCCGCCGTGCCGCGCACGATGTTGCGGGACAGCGTCGGCCGCACCCGGAAATCCTCCGGCCGCACGCCGCGCACCACCGCGCCCGAGGCGACCCCGCGCACCGACACCAGCGCCTGCCCCTCGACGGTCGGCGTCACGCCGACGACGCCGGGCACACCCTGGAGGCGCTGCACCAGCGGGTCGTAGTCGGGCAGCGGGCCGCCGCGGCTGCTGTAGACGTTGAGGTGGCCGTTCAGGCCGAGCACGCGTCCCAGAAGCTCCGCCCGGAAGCCGTTCATCACCGACATCACGATGATCAGCGTCGCCACGCCGAGCGCGATGCCCAGCAGCGAGAATCCCGCGATGACCGAAATGAACCCTTCCTGGCGGCGCGCCCGCAGATAGCGCATCGCGACCATGCGTTCGAAAGCGGAGAAGATCATGCGGCTCCCGATGAGCGAAGGGCGGGCGATGGAGGCCCGGCAAAAGCAAAGGCGGCGGACCGCAACCAGTCCGCCGCCCCGCAACATAAGTGCTTAACCGTGGCAGGAAAAGGGCGACCTTCCAAGGCGCCCCCTTCCCTTCCTAAATCCCCTCTCCCCTCCGGGGAGAGGGTTAGGGTGAGGGGGTTGCGCGCGGCGCCACGTTCGGCACAAGCGCAACCCCCTCACCGGCCCTCCGGGCCACCCTCTCCCCAGAGGGGAGAGGGCTAAATGGCAAAACGCGGAACTTTGATTACAGCGCCCGCTCCCCTGCCCCACGGTGTTACGCCGAGAGCTTCTCCAGCGCGCTGTCCACCGACAGCTCCTGCTTCTCGCCGGTGGCGCGGCGCTTCAGCTCGACCACGCCGTTCTTCAGGCCGCGCGGCCCGACGACGAGCTGCCACGGCAGGCCGATCAGGTCCATGTCGGCGAACTTCACGCCCGGACGCTCGTCGCGGTCGTCGTACAGCACCTCCATCCCGTTGGCGCGGAGCTTGTAATACAGCTCCTGGCAGACGCGGTCGGTCTCGGCGTCGCCGACCTTGAGGTTGACGAGCCCGACGTTGAAGGGCGCCACGGCATCCGGCCAGATGATGCCGTTGTCGTCGTGGCTGGCCTCGATGATGGCGCCCATCAGACGCGACACGCCGATGCCGTAGGAGCCCATCTCGACCGGAACCGGCTCGCCGCCCGGACCGGCGACGACGGCATTCATCGGCTTCGAGTACTTGGTGCCGAAATTGAAGATGTGGCCGACCTCGATGCCGCGGGCCGACACCAGATCCGACTCAGCAACCGGGCAGTTGCCGGGCTCGTGCTTCTCGTCGGTGGCGGCGTAGATCGAGGTGTAGGTGTCGAAGAAGGGCTGGAGATCCTCCTCGAAGCCCGGCGCGTTCTGCAGCACGTCCAGGGTCAGCCAGTCCTTGTGGCAGAAGACACCGCTCTCGCCGGTCTCGGCCAGGATGATGAACTCGTGGCTCAGGTCGCCGCCGATGGGGCCTGTGTCGGCGCGCATCGGGATCGCCTTCAGCCCCATGCGGGCGAAGGTGCGCAGATAGGCCAGGAACATCTTCTGGTAGGAGCGCCGGGCGCTGGCCGCGTCGATGTCGAAGCTGTAGGCGTCCTTCATCAGGAACTCGCGCCCGCGCATCACGCCGAAGCGGGGGCGGATCTCGTCCCGGAACTTCCATTGGATGTGGTAGAGGTTCAGCGGAAGCTGACGGTAGCTCTTCACGAAGGCGCGGAAGATGTCGGTGATCATCTCCTCGTTCGTGGGACCGAACAGCATCTCGCGGTCGTGACGGTCGGTGATGCGCAGCATCTCCTTGCCGTAATCGTCGTAGCGGCCGCTTTCCTTCCACAGCTCCGCCGACTGGATGGTCGGCATCAGCAGTTCCTGGGCGCCGGCGGCGTCCTGCTCCTCGCGGACGATCTGCTCGATCTTCTTCAGGACCCGATGGCCCAGCGGCAGCCAGGCGTAGATGCCGGCGCTGGTCTGGCGGATCATCCCGGCCCGCAGCATCAGGCGGTGCGAGACGATCTGCGCCTCGGTCGGGGTCTCCTTGAGGGTCGGCAGGAAGAAGGTGGACAGCCGCATGGCTCTGCTCTCGGTTTCGAGGGGATTCGTCCGGCGGTGCGCCGGGCCGCAACAGGGACAGGGACTTTAGGAAGCCACCGCGCGCTTGTCCATCGTCACGGCGTGCATCCGGGGGTGGACCGGCCTAACGGACGGTGCGGCAATAGGCGTAGACCTCGGTCTCGCTCGGCGCGCCGATGGGCTGGCCGTTGAAGTAGAGCCGGTTGGCGTACCAAGTCAGATAGCCGACCTCGACGCCCGGCGCGGCCGCGCCCTGCGGCACTGGGAAGCCCATGCGGCGGGCGAAATCCACGGTCACGGGGATGTCGAACCGCTCCAGCGGCGGCGCGGCCCCCGCCGAGCCCGGCAGGTCGGCGGGAGCCACCGCCTTGCCGTTCACGTCCACGCCCGGCGTGTGCTCCACCCCCGGCGCCGGGCGGTGGGCCGTCAGGAACCGGCAGGCGGACAGGTCGATCGGCTGCGCCGCGGCCCCATTGGACAGCGTCAGAAACGCGACGAGAAGGGGAACGGAGCGGCGGATCATGGCGGACCTCAGCCTTGGGCGGCGGCGGATTGCTTCATGGACTTCCAGTAGGTCGCGAGATAGGGCATGCCCTTCTCGGCCTCCTCCTGGGTGCGGGCCGACTGGCGGATGTACTTGCCGAGGAAAGGCTTGTTCACGAATTCCATGTCGACGGCCGCCTTCAGCACCAGGAACTCGCCGATCCGGTCCGGCAGATTGTAGTGCCATTTCTGCAGGCAGTCCGAAGTCACCCCCGGCTTGGCCTGATCCTGGCCCGACAGGTAGAATTCCTGGTGATGGTATTGGTTGATCTCCTTCCAGGCCTGGAAGATGCGCGCCGGCTTGACGCGGACCAGCCCCTTCAGCACCTTGATATCGTCATGGAACAGCGGCAGGTAGCCGCGGCGCTCCGCCTGCTCGTTCAGCATGGTGTAGAGGCCGGCCATGACATCGCCCTCCGCGCCCTGCTCGCTGGCCTTCCTTTCCGGCTTGTCCGCCTTGCGCCCGAACAGCGAGGCGAAGAATCCCTTCTTCTTGGCCGGCGCCGACCCGCCGCTGTCCGCCCCCACCTTCCGCTCGTCCCACAGCGCGTCCCAGGCGTAGTCCCAGGCGGTGAAGACGGCGTTGGAGCGGTCGTCGAGCACGGTCAGCAGATAGTCCCGCCCGTCCCGCGGCCAATCCACATCGCCGACGATGGCCCGCACCGGACGGCGGCTGAGCAGGACCGGGAAGATCCCGACGCGCACCAGTTCGGCGTAGATTTCCTGAAAGGACGGGGTCAGGGCAAAGGGGAGCTTGGCCGCCGGCTGCTCTTCGGGGGTCAGCAGTTCAAGACTTTTGCGAGTGCGGTCGAGCAGTTCGGTGGTCAGAATGGCCGCAAACTGCTCGAACTTCTCATTGTCACCCGCGGTCATCGGCGCCTCGACATCGTTCTCCCCGCTGACGGTCGCAAGCCCGGCTGCGAATGCCGACGCGCTTGAATCCAAAGTCGGAACGGACGCTTGCCCGCTTCCTGCACAGTGGATCAGCTATAGCCGATAAAGGGTTAATTCATTCTGTACCGAAGCACAACGCTCCGTCCACCTATGAACGAACGTCGGCGCGGACATCGTGAGCCGACCGGGACGAAAAAAGGACCGCGCGGCGATCGCGGCGCGGCCCGAAGTTTAGGGAGGAATCGCCACCAGGCGTCGGAAAAGAGGGAAGAACCCCCTCTCGTCACACAAAGTACATTGAACCCCACCTCCCCCGATGACAAGACGGAATCTGGAATACACCAAGTCGTCACCAAAGAATTCGCAAATTTTGCCCAATACATGGGCGGTTGATTACGTTATAGGCTGCATTATGCCCGAATTATGGGCTTCGTATCCTGCGAACCCCTGCCGAACAGCGGCCATCCAGGGCGGATCGAGCGCGGCGACCGTGGGCCAGACCGGGCAATGGGCCTGATGCGCGCCCGGCAGATAGCCGAGACTCATCAGGAATTCCCCGGTGATCTCGCCGCCGGTGAAGCGGAAGGTGCGCTTGAACAGCCGGACCCAGTCCGCCTTGCTCAAGGGGTGATGGGCGCGCAGCCAGCCGTCGAAAGACCCGTGCGTCCCGCGCAGGGCTATGATCCGCCGCGCGTTCTCGATGGCGGCGTCGATCTTCAGCCGGTTGCGGATGATGCCCGGATCGGCGAGGAGCCGTTCCCGCTCCGGCTCGCCATAGGCGGCGACGCGGTCGATGTCGAAGCCGTCGAAGGCGGCGCGAAAGGCCTCGCGCTTCTTCAAGATGGTCAGCCAGGACAGGCCCGCCTGGTTGATCTCCAGAACCAGCCGTTCGAACAGCACCCGGTCGTCGGCGCTGGGGAACCCGTACTCGGTGTCGTGGTAGGGGCCGTGATGCGCGTGGCCGGGCGCCGCGTCGCAATAGGTCAGGCTCACGCGAAGGCTCCATCCGGGAGGGGGATCAGTGCGGCTTGGCCATCTCGCGGAAGGAAATCAGGTCCGACTGCACGATGCCGAAGATGACCAGCCAGACCACCGCCGCGACCAGGGTCGTGGCGGCGAATTTCAGGAGGATGCGCGGGCGCTCCGGCGCGCTGCTCGCCATGCCGGGCTCGGGCTGGGCCGGGGTGCGCACGCCCCAGGGCAGCACCGCGAACAGCACCACCCACCAGACGACCACATAGACGCTGATGCCCGTCACCCAGCCCATCGCAGCCTCCCTCCGTCTCAGGCCTGCTCCAGCTCGACCAGGGTCCCGCAGAAGTCCTTGGGATGCAGGAACAGAACCGGTTTGTCGTGGGCGCCGATCTTCGGCTCGCCGTCGCCCAGAACGCGGGCGCCCTGCGCCTTCATCCGGTCGCGGGCGGCCAGGATGTCGTCCACCTCGTAGCAGATGTGGTGGATGCCGCCGGACGGGTTCTTTTCCAGGAAGCCGGCGATCGGCGATGTCTCGCCGAAGGGATGGAGCAGCTCGATCTTGGTGTTGGGCAGCTCGACGAAGACGACGGTGACGCCGTGCGGCGGCAGGTCCGCCGGCTGGGACACCGCGGCGCCCAGCGTGTCGCGGTAGAGCGCGGTCGCCGCCGTCAGATCCGGCACGACGATGGCGACGTGGTTCAGCTTCCCGATCATGGGTCCTCCCGAAAGGCGTAAAGTCGGAAACGCTTATACACGGACGAGGTGCACGTCCGTCACCGGCTTCTTGCCGTGCGTCGCGTTGAAGCAGCGGCGGACGGCGATGCGGGCGGCGGCGCGCACCTGCTCGTCGTCGGCGCGGGTCGATTTGGGCATCTCGGCGACGGCCTCGCGCACCGCATCCACGACGTCGAGCAGCATGTCGCGGTCCGCCGAGTCGTCGAGCAGCCCCATCACCGCGATCTGCGGCGCGGTCACCAGCTCGCCTTTGCCGTTCATCACCAGCGTGACGACGGCGGCGCCGTTGTGGACCATCCGGTGGCGCGCCCGCATCAGCCCGGTGTCGAGCGGGATCAGGCGCTTGCCGTCCAGCGCCATGCGGCCGGAGCGGACCTGGGCCACCACCCGCGGCGGCGCGTCGGGCGCCAGCCGGATCAGGTCGCCGTTGCCGGGGATCAGCGCCTCCGGCACCTGGCAGGCGCGGGCAAGCTTCGCGTGTTCCAGCTGGTGGCGTTGCTCGCCGTGGACCGGCAGGGCGATGCGCGGGCGCACCCATTGGTACATGCGGACCAGCTCGTCCTGCGCCGGATGGCCGGACACATGGACCGGCGCCTCGTCGGCGGTGACGATGCGGATGCCCTGCCCGACCAGCAGGTTCTGCATGCGGCCGATGGCCCGTTCATTGCCCGGGATCTCGCGGGAGGAAAAGACCACCACGTCGCCGCGCTGCAGCGACACCTGGGGATGGTCGTCCGACGCGATGCGGGCGAGCGCGGAGCGCGGTTCCCCCTGGCTGCCGGTGCAGACCAGCACCAGCTTGTCGCGCGGCACGTAGTTGGCGTCATGCTCGGTCAGAAAGGCAGGAACGTCGGCAAGGTAGCCGTTAGAGCGCGCGGCCTCGTTGATCCGCCACATCGACCGCCCGACCAACGCGACGTGGCGCCCGTGCGCCGCCGCCGCGTGGGCGATGCTCTCCAGCCGCGCGACGTTGGTGGCGAAGCAGCTCACCGCGACGCGCACGTCCGGAAACTGCCCGATCAGCTCGGTCAGCGTCTTGCGCACGCTGCCTTCCGACCCGGAACTGCCGGGCACCAGAGCGTTCGTGCTGTCGCCGACCAGCGCCAGCACTCCCTCATCGCCGATCGCGCGCAGCCGCTCCTCGTCGGCCGCCTCCCCCACCAGCGGTTCGGGATCGAGCTTCCAATCGCCGGTGTGCAGCACGGTGCCGGCGGCGGTGCGGATCGCCAGGGCGTTCGGCTCGGGGATGGAATGGGTGACCGTCACATACTCGACGGAGAAGGGGCCGACCTCGATGGTGCTGCCCAGCGCCACCTCGTGGACCGGCACCACCCCGGCCAGCCCGCGCTCGTGCAGCTTGGCGCGCAGCACGGCGGCGGTGAAGGGCGTGCAGTAGACGGGCACGCGGAGCTGCGGCCACAGATACTGGATGGCCCCCAGGTGATCCTCGTGCGCGTGCGTCACCACGATGCCCACAAGGTCGTGCCGGCGCTCCGCGATGAAGGCGGGGTCGGGCATGATGACGTCCAACCCCGGCATGGTGTCGTCCGCGAAGGAGATGCCGAGATCCACCATCAACCACTTGCCGCGATGGCCGTAGAGGTTGAGGTTCATGCCGATCTCGCCCGAACCGCCCAGCGGCAGGAAGTAGAGCGCATCGTCCTCGGGAGCGAACAGGTCGCCGTCTCCCTCGACCGGGTGGACGGAGGGAGCGGAGTCGGGATGGGTCATTGGGCCGTGTTGCGCTTGTGGATCAGGAGGAGGCCGCGCAGCGTGAGTTCGCTGTCGGTGTGTTCGATTACATGGGTTGCCTTGGCGAAAAGCACACCCAGCCCTCCGGTCGCGACCACCGTCATCGGCTCGCCGTACTCCGCCCGGATGCGGGTGACCAGCCCTTCGATCAGGCCGACATAGCCCCAGAAGACGCCGGACTGCATGCACTCGACGGTGTTGGTCCCGATGACGTGGCCCGGCTGCTGGATCTCGACGCGGGGCAACTTGCTCGCCGCCATCTGCAGCGCCTCCAGCGACAGGTTCAGACCGGGCGCGATGACGCCGCCGCGGTAGTTGCCGTCGCGGTCGACCACGTCGAAGGTCGTCGCCGTGCCGAAGTCGATGACGATCAGCGGCGTCCGGTAGGTGGCCGCCGCCGCCACCGTGTTGACCAGCCGGTCGGCACCGACCTCGTCGGGCCGGTCCACCAGCGCCCGCGTGCCGAGATCGACCCCCGGCTGGCCGACCACCAGCGGCTCGCAGCCGAAATGATCCTTGCACAGGCGCTTCAGGTTGAAGGTGGCGCCGGGCACCACGCTGGCGATGATGGCGCTGTCGATGTCCGCCGGGCCCAGCCCCTTCAGCGCCATCAGGTGGGTCACCCACACCATGTATTCGTCGGCGGTGCGCTTCTTGTCGGTCGCCGTGCGCCACAGGCCGCGCTGTTGGTCGCCCTCATAGATCGCGAACACCACGTTGGTGTTTCCGGCGTCGATGGCGAGCAGCATCTCTCAGGTCTCCACCGCGGGTGGGAAAAACACGTCTCCGGCGGCGATGCGCTGGCGCCCCGCCCCGTCTTCCCGATCAAGCAACAGAACGCCGTCGCTGTCCAGATCGGCGAAGGTACCGGTCAGCGTTCGGTCCGGCAGACGGACGACGATGGGCTCACCCAGACCCCGCGCCCGTTTCAGCCAGGCGTCGCGCACGGGGCCGAAGCCATGCTCCGCCCACACCCCGTACCAGCGTGCCAACTGCTCCGCATAGATTTCCAGCAGGACCGCGGGCTGGAGCGCCGGGGCGCCCTCCGCCGCCAGCGAGGTGGCCGCGTAGTCGGTGCCATCGGGAAAATGCCGCAGGTTGATGCCGACGCCGAGCACCAGCCAGGAGACCCCTCCCCCGGCGGCCGCCTCCGACTCGAGCAGGATGCCGGACAGCTTGCGGCCATGCACCAGCACGTCGTTCGGCCATTTGCAGCGCACGCCGTCGGGATCGGGAAGGACGGCGGCGGCGGTGTCGGCGATGGCGAGCGCCGCCACAAACGAAATCTGCGCCGCCTCGGCCGGCGGGCGCGAGGGACGCAGTATGGTCGAACTGTACAGATTGCCTTCCGGCGAGGTCCAGACCCGGCCGCGGCGGCCGCGGCCCGACTCCTGCCGCTTGGCCCAGACGATGGTGCCCTCGGCAGCCCCTGAACGCGCGAAGGCCTTCGCCTCGTCGTTCGTGCTGCCGACGGAGTCGAAGGCCATCACCCGGAAGCCCGGAGGCAGGCGCAAGCGCGCCGCCTCCGCTTCGTTGCCTGCCGTCATCCGGCGAACAGCGAGGCCGCCGCCGCCGCCGCGTAGTTCAGGATCGGCGCCGGAACCACGAAGAACAGCAGGGTGAACAGGCCGGTGGCGATCAGGATGCCGGTCATCCCGTCGTCGCCGATCTTGTCGAACGCCTCCACCGGCTCATCGAAGTACATGATCTTGATGATGCGCAGATAGTAGTAGGCACCCACGACGCTGGTCAGCACACCGATCACCGCCAGCGTGTAGAGCTGCGCCTCGATGGCGGCGAGGAAGACGTAGAGCTTGCTGAAGAAGCCGGCCATCGGCGGGATGCCCGCCATGGAGAACATGAACACCGCCATCGCGCCCGCCAGCAGCGGGTTGGTGCGCGACAGGCCGGCGAGGTCCTTGATCTCCTCGACCATGCGGCCCTGCTGCTTCATGCACAGGATGACCGCGAAGGTGCCGATGTTCATGACGATGTAGACCGCCATGTAGATCAGCACGCCGCGCACGCCTTCCTGGGTGCCGGACGCGAGTCCGACCAGGGCATAGCCGACGTGGCCGATCGAGCTGTAGGCCATCAGCCGCTTGATGTTGCTCTGGGTGATCGCCGCGAAAGCGCCGAGCGACATCGAGAGGATCGAGCTGACGATGATGATCTGCTGCCACTGGTGAGCCAGATGACCGAACGGCTCGATCAGCAGGCGGGTGAACAGCGCGATGGCGGCGACCTTCGGGGCGGCGGCGAAGAAGGCCGTGACCGGGGTCGGCGCGCCCTCATAGACGTCCGGCGTCCACATGTGGAACGGAACTGCGGAGATCTTGAAGGCCAGGCCGGCGGCGACGAAGACCAGACCGATGATGACGCCCACCGACGGATGCGCGCCGCCGGCGAACAGGGCGGCGATCTTGTCGAAGGAGGTCGTGCCGGCAAAGCCGTAGACCATCGAGGCGCCGTACAGCAGCATGCCCGAGGAGAGCGAGCCAAGCACGAAGTACTTCAGGCCCGCTTCCGAGGACTTGGCGCTGTCGCGGCGGAAGGCGGCGATGACGTAGAGCGCGAGGCTCTGAGTCTCCAGCCCGACATAGAGGGAGATGAGGTCGTTGGCCGACACCATCATCAGCATGCCGAGCGTGGCGAAGAGCATCAGCACCGGGAACTCGAACCGGGCCATCTTCTCGCGCTCGTTGAAGCCGAGCGCGAGGAGGACCGACAGCGAGGCGGCGACGAGGATCAGCACCTTCATGAAGACGCCGAAGGCGTCCATCACGAAGAGGCCGTTGAAGGTGACGACCCGGCCGGTGCCGTAACCCATGGTCAATATGGCGGCCAGCAGCAGCGCCACCATCGTCATGTAGCCGATGGGGCGCGTGAAGCCGTCGCCGCGGAACACGCCGATCAGCAGCAGGGCCATGCCGGCGCAGGCGAGGAAGATTTCCGGCAGGGCCGGCCAGATGTCGGGAAACACAGCGGTCATGTCGGAACCTCTAGCGCGCGGCGACGGAGACGTCGGCCCCGCCCTGAGCGGCGGCCAGCTTGGTCTGATAGGTCTGGATCAGCTGCCCGACCGACGCCGAAGTGACGTTCAGGAAGGTGTTCGGATAGACGCCCATCCACAGCACCACGACGATCAGCGGCAGGAAGATGGCAACCTCGCGGGTGTTCAGGTCGAACATCGCGCGGACGTCCGCCTTGACCAGCTTGCCGTACACGACGCGGCGGAACAGCCACAGCGCGTAAGCCGGACCCAGGATCAGGCCGGTGGCGGCCAGGAAGGCGACCCAGGTGTTGTCGCGGAAGGCGCCGAGCAGGACCAGGAACTCGCCGACGAAGCCGGAGGTGCCCGGCAGGCCGACCGAGGCCATGGTCATGAACAGGAAGACCACCGCGTATTTCGGCATGTTCTTCACCAGACCGCCGTAGCGGGCGATCTCGCGGGTGTGCAGCCGGTCATAGACGACGCCGACGCAGAGGAAAAGCGCGCCCGAGACGATGCCGTGCGACAGCATCGTGAAGATCGAGCCCTCGATGCCCTGCTGGTTCAGCGCGAACATACCGATGGTGACGAAGCCCATGTGGGCGACGGACGAGTAGGCGATCAGCTTCTTCATGTCCTCCTGCGCCAGGGCGACGAGGGAGGTGTAGATCACCGCGACGATCGACAGGGCGTAGACCATCGGAGCGAAATACTCGGTCGCCTCCGGCAGCATCGGGATGTTGAAGCGCAGGAAGCCGTAGCCGCCCATCTTCAGCAGCACGCCGGCCAGGATGACCGACCCGGCGGTCGGCGCCTCGACGTGGGCGTCGGGAAGCCAGGTGTGGACCGGCCACATCGGCACCTTCACCGCGAAGGACGCGAAGAAGGCCAGCCACAGCCAGAGCTGCATGTTGCGCGGGAAATGGGTCGCCGTGATCGTCGGGATGTCCGTCGTGCCGGCCGCGAAGTACATGGCCAGGATGGCCAGCAGCATCAGGACCGAGCCGAGCAGCGTGTAGAGGAAGAACTTGAACGCCGCGTAGACGCGCCGCGCACCGCCCCAGACACCGATGATCAGGAACATCGGGATCAGCACGCCCTCGAAGAACATGTAGAAGAGGACGAAATCCAGCGCGCAGAACATCCCCACCATGAGGGTTTCCAGCACGAGGAAGGCGATCATGTACTCCTTCACCCGGTTCTGCACCGCCTCCCAGGAAGAGAGGATGCAGAGCGGCATCAGGAAGGTGGAGAGGATGACGAACAGCATCGAAATGCCGTCCACACCCATGTGGTAGGAGATCCCGAATTCGGGAATCCACTCCGCCTTCTCCACGAGCTGGTAGCCCGGGTTGCGCGGGTCGAAGTTGAACCAGATGAACAGCGACAGGACGAAGGTGATGACCGTCGTCCAGAGCGCGACGTAACGGACGTTCCGAACCACATCCGGCGTGTTGCCCCTGCAGAAGAGCAGGATCAGCGCCACACCGGCCAGCGGCAGGAAGGTCGTGAACGACAGGAGCGGCCAGCTAGCCATTGTTCTTGTTCCCCTTCAAACCGCTCAACCGAACACCGAGAGCCAGGCGACCAGCAGCACCACGCCGATCACCATCGCGAAGGCGTAGTGATAGACGTAGCCCGACTGGAGGCGGCTGGCGCGCGCCGCGACGTCGCGGGTGGCGGCGGCGATACCGTCCGGACCGACACCGTCGATCACGGCGCCGTCGCCGGATTTCCACAGGCCGTAGCCCAGATACTTGGCCGAGCGCACGAACAGACGGTCGTACAGCTCGTCGAAATACCACTTGTTGTACAGGAACTGGTGCACGCCACGGAACGTGGTCGCGACCTTCTCCGGCAGGCCCGGCATCGCCATGTACATGATGTAGGCGAGCGCGATGCCGATCAGGCCGACGACCAGCGGAGCCAGCTTAACCCAGCCCGGGGTGTGGTGGTGGGCCGCCTCGATGCTGTTGTTGTCCGCCAGCACCAGGATGGTCTTGCCCCAGAAATGCTCCATGCTGTGACCGATGAACAGCTCGTGGAAGCCAAAGCCGGCGAACAGCGCGCCCAGCGCCAGGACGGCCAGTGGGATCAGCATGACCAGCGGCGATTCATGGGCGTGGTCGAAGACCGACTTCTCCATCCGCGGCTTGCCGTGGAAGGTCATGAACAGCAGGCGCCAGGAGTAGAAGGCGGTCAGCAGGGCCGCGGCGATGCCGAGTGCGAAGGCGAACTTGCCGACCGGGCTGGCCGAGGCGAAGGCCGCCTCCAAGATCATGTCCTTGGAGTAGTAGCCGGCGAAGAAGGGCAGACCGGCGAGCGCGAGGTTGCCGATCCACATCACCGCGTAAGTGAAGGGGATCTTCCGCCAGACGCCGCCCATGTTGCGCATGTCCTGCTCGTGATGCAGGGCGTGGATCACCGAGCCGGCGCCGAGGAACAGCAGGGCCTTGAAGAAGGCGTGCGTGAACAGGTGGAACATCGCGGCGCCGTAGGCGGAGACGCCCGCGGCGAAGAACATGTAGCCGAGCTGGCTCATGGTCGAATAGGCGATGACGCGCTTGATGTCGAACTGGGTGAAGCCGATGGTCGCCGCGACGAAGGCCGTCAGGGCGCCGACCACGGCCACGATCTCCAGCGCCGTCGGGGCGTATTCGAAGACCGGGGACAGGCGGCAGACCATGAACACGCCGGCGGTCACCATGGTGGCCGCGTGGATGAGCGCCGACACCGGGGTCGGGCCTTCCATCGCGTCCGGCAGCCAGGTGTGAAGGCCGAGCTGGGCCGACTTGCCCATGGCGCCGATGAAGAGCAGCAGGCAGGTGACGGTCAGCGCATCGATGTTCCAGCTGAGGAAATGCAGCGTCTGGCCGACCAGTTCCGGCGCCTTGGCGAAGATCGCATCGAACTGGACGGAGCCCGTCAGCACGAAGATCGCGAAGATGCCGAGCACGAAGCCGAAGTCGCCGACGCGGTTGACCAGGAACGCCTTGATCGCCGCGTTGTTGGCCGAGGGCTTCTCGTACCAGAAGTTGATGAGCAGGTAGGAGGCGAGACCGACGCCTTCCCAGCCGAAGAAGAGCTGCACGAGGTTGTCGGCCGTCACCAGCATGAGCATGGCGAAGGTGAACAGCGACAGGTAGCCCATGAAGCGCGGCTTCTGCGGGTCCTCGGCCATGTAGCCGATGGAGTAGAGGTGGACCATCGACGACACGGTGTTGACCACCACCAGCATGACCGCGGTGAGCTGGTCGACGCGCAGCGCCCACGACACGTCCAGGCCACCGCTGCGCATCCAGCTCATCAGCTCGATCGTGCGCGGATGCCCGCCGACGGCGACGTCGAAGAACAGCACCCAGGACAGGATCGCGGAGAGCAGGACGGCACCGGTGGTGACGAACTGCGCGGCGCGGTCGCCCACGGTGGGCGGCCCGGCGACGACGTGATGGTCGTCGTGGCCGTCTTCGTGATGCTCGTCGTGAGCGTGCGCGTCATGCGCATGGGCGTCGTGGCCATGACCGTGGTCATGCCCATGGTGATCGTGGCCGCCGGCGTGCGCCGGCTCCGCCTTCGGCCCGCCGAACAGGGCGATGGAACCCGCGACGAGGAACGCCAGGAGCGGGAGGAATACGACAAGGACTTCCATGGCGCTGCCTTAGCCCCTCATCAGATTGATGTCTTCGACCCGGATGGAGCCGCGGTTGCGGAAGTACACCACCAGGATGGCGAGACCGATGGCCGCCTCGGCGGCGGCGACGGTCAGGATGATCATGGAGAAGACCTGCCCGACCAGATCGTTCAGGAAGACCGAGAACGACACCAGATTCAGGTTCACGGCGAGCAGCATCATCTCGATCGACATCAGGATGATGATGACGTTCTTCCGGTTGAGGAAGATGCCGAGGACACCGAGCGTGAAGATGATGGCCGAGACCGTCAGATAATGCCCGAGACCGATTTCCATGATCACACGCCCTCCCCGGTCGGCACCTTGCGGATGGCGACCACGTCCTCGCGCCGACGGGCGAGCTGGGAGCCGATGTTCTGCTTCCGGACACCCTCGCGCTGACGCAGGGTCAGGACGATGGCGCCGATCATGGCGATCAGCAGCACGAGGCCCGACGCCTGGAACAGATAGACGTAGTGGGTGTAGATCAGCTGGCCGAGCTGCTCGGTGTTGGTCGCACCGGCCATCGCCGCGACCGGAGCCGAGGCGGCCTTCTCCGCCGCCGGCGCGATGATCCAGCCGCCGAGCACGGCAGCCAGCTCGGCCAGCAGGATGAGGCCGATCAGACCGCCGATCGGCAGGTACTGAAGCGCGCCCGCCCGCAGCTCGCGGAAGTTGATGTCGAGCATCATCACCACGAACAGGAACAGCACCGCGACCGCACCCACATAGACGATCACCAGGATCATCGCGATGAACTCGGCCCCGAGCAGCACGCACAGGCCGGCGGCCTGGAAAAAGGCCAGGACCAGATAAAGGACCGAATGAACCGGATTCCGCGCCGAGATGACCATCACACCGGAGGCCACCAGCAGCGCGGCAAAGACGTAGAAGGCGATGCCTTGAACAATCATCGTTATCCCCGTTTCCGCTTACCGCACTGCAACGACTTACCGGTACGGCGCCTCGGCCGCGAGGTTCTGGGCGATTTCCGCTTCCCAGCGGTCGCCGTTCGCCAGCAGCTTCTGCTTGTTGTAGAAAAGCTCTTCACGGTTCTCGGTGGAGAACTCGAAGTTCGGACCCATCACGATGGCGTCCACCGGGCAAGCCTCCTGGCAATAGCCGCAGTAGATACACTTCGTCATGTCGATGTCGTAGCGCGTGGTGCGGCGGCTGCCGTCCTCACGCGGTTCGGCCTCGATGGTGATGGCCAGGGCCGGACACACCGCCTCGCACAGCTTGCAGGCGATGCAACGTTCCTCGCCGCCGGGATACCGGCGCAGGACATGCTCGCCGCGGAAGCGGGGGCTGATGGGGCCCTTTTCGAACGGGTAGTTCAGGGTCACCTTGGGCTTGAACATGTAGCGCAGGGTGAGCCCGAGGCCGCCCAACAGTTCGGTCAGGAACAGGCTGCGCGCCGCACGATCGAGGAACGCCATGGCCTCTTCGTCTCCTTCCTAGCGGGCGCCCCTTCCGGGTGACGCCCGCGCTTTCTCTTTGAAACTCGATCCGATGGTCCGTTCAGGCGCCGGTCACTTGGGCAGCCAGCCGAACGTCACCAGCACGCCGGCCGTCAGCACGACCCACAGCAGCGAGAACGGCAGGAACACCTTCCACCCCAGGCGCATCAGCTGGTCGTAGCGGTAGCGCGGCATGGTCGCGCGGACCCACACATAGACGAACAGGCAGAAGGCAATCTTCAGGGCGAACCAGATCGGGCCGGGGATCCACGTGAAGGGCGCGAACGGCAGCGGCGGCAGCCAGCCTCCCAGGAACAGGATGCTGGTCATCGCGCTCATCAGGATCATGTTGGCGTATTCGCCAAGGAAGAAGAGCGCGAAGGGGGCCGAGCTGTATTCCACCATGAAGCCGGCGACCAGCTCCGACTCGCCTTCCGGCAGGTCGAAGGGGGACCGGTTGGTTTCCGCCAGCGCCGAGATGAAGAAGATGACAAACATCGGCAGCAGCGGGATGGCGAACCAGATCGTCTCCTGCGCCTCGACGATCTTCGTCAGGTTCAGCGAGCCGACGCAGAGCAGGACGGAGATGATGACGAGGCCCATCGAGACCTCGTAGGACACCATCTGCGCCGCCGAGCGCAGCGCGCCGAGGAAGGCGTAGCGCGAGTTCGACGCCCAGCCGGCCATCACGATGCCGTACACGCCCAGCGACGAGATCGCGAACAGGTACAGGATGCCGACGTTGATGTCGGCCAGCACCATGCCGTAGTCGAAGGGAATGACCGCCCAGGCGACCAGCGCCAGGAAGAAGGTCAGCATCGGCGCCAGATAGAACACGAAGCGGTTCGCGCCGACCGGCAGGATCTGCTCCTTCGCGAACAGCTTCAGGCCGTCCGCGAAAGGCTGCAGAAGCCCGAACGGGCCGACGATGTTCGGACCCTGGCGGAGCTGCATGGCGCCCATGATCTTACGCTCGGCGTAGGTCATGAAGGCCACGGCCACCAGGAGCGGCACGACGATCGCCAGGATCTTGAGGACGATGATGATCAGCGGCAGCAGGAAGCCGCTCCAGAACTCAGCCATGGGTACCGGTCCTCTCCTGAGCGCTCTCGGCGGGCTTCACGGCGGGCTTCACGAACGTCTCGGCGCAGCGAGCCATGGTCACCGAGGCGCGGCTGATCGGGTCGGTCATGTAGTAGTTCGCGACCGGCGACTGGAACGGGGCCGCGTCGAGCGCGCCCTCCGCGCCGAACAGCGCCCAGGGGGCCGGCGTGACCGTGCCGACCGCCGCGAAGACCGGGTTGATCTCGGCCAGACGGCGCCGGATCTGCGCCAGGCTGTCGTAGGGCAGCTTGTGGCCGAGCTGTTCCGACAGGGCGCGCAGGATCTTCCAATCCTCCCGCGCCTCGCCGGGCGGGAAGGTGGCGAGACGCGCCTGCTGCGGGCGGCCCTCGGTGTTGACGTAGAGGGCGTTCTTCTCGGTGTAGGCGGCACCCGGCAGGATGACGTCGGCGCGGTGGGCGCCCTTGTCGCCGTGGTGACCCTGGTAGACCACGAAGGCGTTGCCGAGGGCGGCGGTGTCGATCTCGTCGGCGCCCAGCAGGTACACCACGTCGATCTCGCCCTTCCCTGCCCCCTCGACGATGCCGGCGGTGCCGCGACCGCCCTCGCCCGGCAGGAAGCCGATGTCGAGGCCGCCGACGCGGGACGCCGCCGTGTGAAGCACGTTGAAGCCGTTCCAGCCGTCCTGAACCATGTTGAAGGTCTCGGCCAGCTTGCGCACCGCGGCCTGAACGGCGGCGCCGTCCTTGCGGCGGAAGGCGCCGGCGCCGAGGATGACCATCGGGTTCTTGGCGCCGCGCAGCACGTCGGCGAAGGCGTGCGTGCCGTCGACGAGCTGCTGCAGGGCGTCGGAGCCCGTGCCGAGATGGCTGTACGGATAGGTCAGCTCGCGGGCCTCGCCGATCACCGCGACCTTCAGGCCGCCCATCAGGTAGCGCTTGCGGATGCGGGCGTTGACGATGGTGGCTTCCCAACGCGGGTTGGTGCCGACCAGCAGGATGACGTCCGCCCGCTCGATCCCGGCGATGCCGCTGTTGAACAGGTAGCCGGCGCGGGACGACGTGTCGAACAGGGCGCCGTCCTGGCGGCAGTCGATGTTGGCCGAGCCGAGGCCGGCCATCAGCTCCTTGAGCGCCAGCATGGACTCGGTGTCGGCCAGATCGCCCGCGATGGCGGCGATGCGGTTGCCCGGGACACCCTTGACCTTGGCGGCGATGGCCTGGAAGGCCTCGGCCCAGGTCGCCGGCTGGAGCTTGCCGTCCTTGCGGACGTAGGGGCGGTCGAGACGCTGGCGCTTCAGCCCGTCATAGGCGAAGCGGGTCTTGTCGGCGATCCACTCCTCGTTGACGTCCTCGTTGACGCGCGGCAGGACGCGCATCACCTCGGGCCCGCGGGTGTCGACGCGGATGTTCGAGCCGACCGCGTCCAGCACGTCGACCGTCTCGGTCTTGCGCAGCTCCCACGGACGGGCCGTGAAGGCGTAGGGCTTGGACAGCAGGGCGCCCACCGGACAGACGTCGGCGAGGTTGCCCGACAGCTCCGACCCGATGGCCTTCTCGACGAAGGTGGTGATCTCCATGTGCTCGCCGCGGTTCACCGCGCCGAGGTCGGGAACGCCGGCGATCTCGTTCACGAAGCGGATGCAGCGCGTGCAGTGGATGCAGCGCGTCATCTCGGTCCGGATCAGCGGCCCCATGTACTTGTCCTGAACGGCGCGCTTGTTCTCGCCGTAGCGGCCACGGTCGAAACCGTAGGCCATCGCCTGGTCCTGGAGATCGCACTCGCCGCCCTGGTCGCAGATCGGACAGTCCAGCGGGTGGTTGATCAGCAGGAATTCCATGACGCCCTTGCGGGCCTTGTGCACGAGCTCGGTGTTGGTCTTGACGACCATCCCGTCGCCGCAGGGCATGGCGCAGGCGGCCACCGGCTTCGGCGCGCGCTCCATCTCCACGAGGCACATGCGGCAGTTCGCCGGCACGCTCAGACGCTCGTGGTAGCAGAAGCGCGGGATCTCGATGCCCAGCTGTTCGCAGGCCTGCAGGATCGAGGTGCCCGGCTCGACTTCGATCTCGATCCCGTCGATGGTGAGTTTCGGCATGGGAAACCGGGCTCCTTACTCGGCCGCCAAGGACTTGGCGGCGTTGCGGTAGTCGAGGATGCGGCGCTCGACCTCCGGCCGGAAATGCCGGAACAGGCCCTGGATCGGCCAGGCCGCGGCATCGCCGAGCGCGCAGATGGTGTGCCCCTCGATCTGCTTGGTGACCTCCAGCAGCATGTCGATTTCCTCGACGCGCGCGTTGCCGGTCACCATACGCTGCATGATGCGGTTCATCCAGCCGGTGCCCTCGCGGCACGGCGTGCACTGGCCGCAGCTCTCATGGGCGTAGAACTGGGACAGGCGGGCGATGGCCTTCACCACGTCGGTGGACTTGTCCATCACGATCACCGCCGCGGTGCCCAGGCCCGAGCGCACGTCGCGCAGGCTGTCGAAGTCCATCAGGACCGTGTCGCAGATCGACTTCGGCAGCAGCGGCACCGACGAACCGCCGGGGATGATCGCCAGCAGGTTGTCCCAACCGCCGCGCACGCCGCCGGCGTGCTTCTCGATCAGCTCCTTCAGCGGGATGCCCATCTCCTCTTCCACGTTGCACGGCTTGTTGACGTGCCCGGAGATGCAGAAGAGCTTGGTGCCGGTGTTCTTCGGACGGCCGAGACCGGCGAACCACGCGGCGCCACGGCGCAGGATGGTCGGAACCACCGCGATGGATTCGACGTTGTTCACCGTGGTCGGGCAGGAATAGAGACCGGCCTGGGCGGGGAACGGCGGCTTGTTGCGCGGCTGGCCCTTCTTGCCCTCGATGGACTCGATGAGCGCCGTCTCCTCGCCGCAGATGTACGCGCCGGCGCCGCGGTGGATGAAGATGTCGTAGTCGTAGCCGGTGCCGCAGGCGTTCTTGCCGATCAGCCCCGCCTCGTACGCCTCGTCGATGGCGCGCTGGACGTTGGAGCCCTCGTTGTAGAACTCGCCGCGGATGTAGATGTAGCAGGCCGACGCGCCGATGGCGAAACCGGCGATCAGGCAGCCCTCGATCAGCTTGTGCGGATCGTGGCGCAGGATGTCGCGGTCCTTGCAGGTGCCCGGCTCGCCCTCGTCGGCGTTGATGACGAGGTAGACCGGCTTGTCCGTCACATTCTTCGGCATGAAGGACCACTTCATGCCGGTGGAGAAGCCGGCGCCGCCGCGCCCGCGCAGGCCGGATTCCTTGACCTGCTCGATGATCCATTCCTTGCCCTGGGCGATCAGGGCCTTGGTGTTGTCCCAGTCACCACGCTTCCGGGCGGCGTTCAGGCCGAAGCTCTGGTAGCCGTACAGGTTGGTGAAAATGCGGTCCTCGTCGCGAAGCATCGCATCCCCCTCAATCGGCCGTGGTGGTGAAGGCCTTCAGAGTCGTCGGGCCGCCCACCGGTTCGGAGGACTGCCGGCCGATCTGCGAGCCGTGCTTGGGAACCTCGCCGCCCTTGAGGGCGTCGATGATCGTTTCCATGTGTTCCGAGCTGACGTCTTCGTAATAGTCGTCGCCGATCTGGACCACCGGCGCGTTGACGCAGGCGCCCGAACACTCGACCTCGCGCAGCGTGAACTGGCCGTCGGCCGTCGTCTCGCCGACGCCGATTCCCAGCTTGCGCTCGCAGGTGTGCACGATGTCGTCGGACCCGCGCAGCCAGCACGGCGTGGTCGTGCAGACCTGGATGACGTGCTTACCAACCGGGGTCTTGTTGTACATCGTGTAAAAGGTCGCGACCTCGTACACGCGGATGCGCGGCATGCCGAGCAGGTCGGCGACGGCGTCCATGGCGACGCGCGGCAGCCAGCCGTCGCTCTGGCGCTGGGCCAGATCGAGCAGCGGCATGCAGGCGCTGGCCTGCTTGCCCGCCGGGTACTTCGCGATGATGGCCTTCGCCCGTTCCAGATTTTCCGGAGTGAAGGCGAAGGAGGCCGGCTCCTTGGCCGGGTCGTGAGCCGGGGCGCTCATCGGTCAATTTCTCCGAACACGATGTCCATGGACGCGATGTTGGCCACCGCGTCGGCCAGCATGTGGCCCTTCGACATGAAGTCGAGGCCCTGCAGGTGGGCGAAGCCTGGCGCGCGGATCTTGCAGCGGTACGGCTTGTTCGTGCCGTCCGACACCAGATACACGCCGAACTCGCCCTTCGGCGCCTCGATGGCGGTGTAGGTTTCGCCCGCCGGGACGTGGAAGCCTTCGGTGAAGAGCTTGAAGTGATGGATCAGCGCTTCCATCGACCGCTTCATCTCGCCGCGCGGCGGCGGGGAGACCTTGCGGTCCTCCGCGCGCACCGGGCCTTCGGGAAGCTCCTTCAGGCACTGGCGGATCATGCGGTTGGACTGGCGCATCTCCTCCATGCGGACGAGGTAGCGCGCCCAGCAGTCGCCGGTCAGGCCGACCGGGACGTCAAAGTCCATACGGTCGTAGACTTCATAGGGCTGCGACTTGCGCAGGTCCCAGGCGACGCCCGAACCGCGCAGCATCGGGCCGGTGAAGCCCCAGTTGAACGCCTCTTCCTTGGTGACGACGCCGATGTCGACGGTCCGCTGCTTGAAAATGCGATTGTTCGTCAGCAGATTGTCAATGTCGTCAACAAACTTCGGGAAGCGCTCCGTGAACTCCCAGATGTCGTCGGTCAGGCCAGCGGGCAGATCCCAGGCGACGCCGCCGGGACGGAAGTAGTTCGCATGCAGGCGCGCACCGCACACACGCTCGTAGAACTCCATGAGGATCTCGCGTTCCTCGAAGCCCCACAGCGCCGGCGTGATCGCGCCGACGTCGAGCGCGCCGGTGGTGATCGACAGGATGTGGTTCAGGATGCGCGTGATCTCGGAGAAGAGGACGCGGATGTACTGGGCGCGCAGCGGCGCCTTGATCTGCAGCAGGTTCTCGATGCCGAGCACATAGGCGTGCTCCATGCACATCGGGCTGACGTAGTCCAGGCGGTCGAAATACGGAACGGCCTGCAGGTAGGTCTTGTACTCGATCAGCTTCTCGGTGCCGCGGTGCAGCAGGCCGATGTGCGGGTCGCAGCGCTCGACGACTTCGCCGTTCAGCTCCATCACCAGACGCAACACGCCGTGGGCCGCAGGGTGCTGCGGCCCGAAGTTCATGGTGTAGGGCTTGATCTGGGTCTTGCCGCCGGACTGGCCGGCGGCGGGGTGTGCGGACGTGGCGATGGTCACGGCTTGCTCCCGGTGTCAGGGGCCTGGGCCTTCTCGTCGCCGGGCAGCATCACGTTCGTCATGCCTTCCCAGGGCGACAGGAAGTCGAAGCTGCGGAAATCCTGCGTCAGGCGGACGGGTTCGTAGACGACGCGCTTCTGGTCCTCGTCGTAGCGGCACTCGACATAACCCGTCATCGGGAAGTCCTTGCGCAACGGGTGACCTTCGAAGCCGTAATCGGTCAGGATGCGGCGCAGGTCCGGATGGTCGGAGAAGAAGATCCCGAACATGTCCCAGGTTTCACGCTCGAACCAGCCGGCCGCGTTGTACACCGGCACGACCGAGGCCACCGGGGTGTCCTCGTCGGTCGTGACCTTCACACGGAGGCGCCGATTGTGCTTGTAGCTCAAAAGGATGTAGACGACCTCGAAGCGTTCCTCCCGCTCCGGCCAATCCACAGCGGTGACGTCGAGCAGCTGCTCGAACGAGCAGGTCGGATCGTCACGCAGGAAGGTGAGCGACTTGATGAGCGAGGGCCGGCGGACGGTCACCATCAGCTCGCCAAGCTTCAGCTCGACCTTCAGGACGTCATCGCCGAGCGTCGCGGCGATATGGTCCCCAAGTTCCTTCAACGCCTGTTCGGACATGGCCAGGACCTGCCTTTTTCTTATTCAGCGAGCGATGCGGTTGCCGCGCCGGATCTTCTTCTGGAGTTGCAGAATGCCGTAGACCAGCGCTTCCGCGGTCGGAGGACAGCCCGGCACGTAAATATCGACCGGAACGATCCGGTCGCAGCCGCGCACCACCGAGTAGGAATAGTGATAGTAGCCGCCGCCGTTGGCGCAGGAGCCCATCGAGATCACCCAGCGCGGTTCCGGCATCTGGTCATAGACCTTGCGCAGCGCGGGGGCCATCTTGTTGGTCAGCGTACCGGCCACGATCATGCAGTCGGACTGGCGCGGGCTGGGGCGCGGAATGACGCCGAAACGGTCCAGGTCGTACCGGCTCATGTAGGCGTGGATCATCTCCACCGCGCAGCAGGCCAGACCGAAGGTCATCGGCCACAGGGAACCGGTGCGGGCCCAGGCGAGCACGTCCTCGTACTTCGCCGTGATGAAACCCTTCTCCTGGATCTCCTCGGTGACCGCGCGGAGATAGGCGTCCTGTTCCGGTCCGGGCGGAATCGGCGCCAGCTTGGCAGCCTCTACTCCCATTCCAGAGCTCCTTTCTTCCACTCATAGATGAAGCCGATGGTCAGAATCCCAAGGAACACGATCATCGACCAGAAGCCGAAAAGGCCGATGTCCCCGAGCGCCACGGCCCACGGGAACAGGAAGGCGACCTCGAGGTCGAAGATGATGAACAGGATGGAGACCAGGTAGAACCGCACGTCGAACTTCGTGCGGGCATCCTCGAACGGCTCGAAGCCGCACTCGTACGGGGAGAGCTTCTCCGAATCCGGATTCTTCGGGCTGATGACGTAAGACGCGCCAACCATCACCACGGCCAGCGCGATACCGATCAGCAGGAACACCAGGATCGGAAGGTACTCAATGATCAGCGGGTTGGTCACCGCGGTCCTCCCATAAGCCCACGCCACGATCGCCGGTACGGCCGGTAATCGGCCGACGCGCGGTGTCGTGGCTGGAATGCCTTGGATTAGCCCATCAGACGGGGCGGAATATATGACGAGAGCGTGATCAAGGAAAGCGCTTTGAATCGCTTTCGGCCAACGAATCCACTCTGCGGAAATGAGCGGATGTCCTTGGTATTACCAAACTTTTTAAATGACCCTGTTCTCTATCCGGCTTATCGGATATGCGGGTCGGACTTACCGGATATAGGTATCGAGAGCCCGTCGGTAAAGCCGCGAACGCTTCGTTTTCATTGCGAAAAAGAGAATGGAAGGGGGAGAATGGCGCGAGTGACGGGACTTGAACCCGCGGCCTCCGGCGTGACAGGCCGGCGCTCTAACCAACTGAGCTACACCCGCGCAACGCGGCGAGATGAAACGCGCAAAACAAGCGTCCGTGTCATAGGATCGCAGCGCGGTTTCCGGAGCCACGCCCCGTCGCCGATGGGCGGTTTCTAGCCGCCCGACGCATGGCCTGTCAATCACGAATTTGAAAAGCACGGTTCAGGAAGACCGGGCGCGATGGTGGGCGATGAGGGTTTCGAACCCCCGACCCTCTCGGTGTAAACGAGATGCTCTACCGCTGAGCTAATCGCCCGCGCCGCGCCGATGCCCGAACGTTCCGGTCAGACAAAAGCAAAGCCGGCCAGCGGGTGCTGACCGGCGCGCACTATGCCCGGATTGACGCGGCCGTTCAAGACGTCATCACTTCAGACCATCCTTCAGCGTCTTGCCCGGCTTGAACTTTGGCTGTTTCGACGCGGGGATGGCGATCTTTTCGCCGGTGCGCGGGTTGCGCCCTTCGCTGGCGGCGCGCTCGGACACCGCGAAGGTGCCGAAGCCGACCAGACGAACCTCCTCGCCGTTCTTCAACGAATCAGCGATGCTGCCAAAAACAGCATCAACGGCCTTTGTCGCATCAGTTTTAGACAAACCCACAGCATCGGCGACGTGCGCCACCAGATCGTTCTTGTTCACTTACTTCCTCCCTTCTCAATCCGGCAGAGAAATTGGAAGCAAAGCCGCCCAATGACTTCGCGCGTTCAAACGATAAACGCGACATCGCCCGCCCGTCAATTGAAGACGGGCGGGCGATGCGAAGCATGGTAGCGCTTTAAGGGTGCGTTAAACGCCGGGTTCGATCAGTGACGCAGCACTTCTCCGCCGCCGTCGGGCTGCGGCTTGGCGACCGCCGGTTCGACCGCCTCCGGTTCCTTCCACTCGATCGGCTCGAGTTCGCGAACCAGGGCATGCTTCAGGACATCGTCGACGGTGCTGACCGGGATGATCTCCAGGCCACGCTTCACATTGTCCGGAATCTCGGCGAGATCCTTCTCATTGTCCTTCGGGATCAGCACATGCTTCAGGCCGCCGCGCAGAGCGGCCAGCAGCTTCTCCTTCAGGCCTCCGATCGGCAACACCCGGCCGCGCAGGGTGATCTCGCCGGTCATCGCCACGTCCTTGCGGACCGCAATGCCGGTGAGGACCGACACGATCGAGGTGATCATCGCCACACCGGCCGACGGGCCGTCCTTCGGGGTGGCGCCCTCGGGCACGTGGACGTGGATGTCCCGCTTCTCGAAGAGCGTCGGCTTGATGCCGAAGGCGGTGGCCCGCGACTTGACGTAGCTCTCCGCAGCCTGGACCGACTCCTTCATGACGTCGCCCAGCTTGCCCGTGGTGGTCACCCGGCCCTTGCCGGGAAGGCTGACCGCCTCAATGGACAGCAACTCGCCGCCGACTTCCGTCCAGGCCAGACCGGTGGTGACGCCCACCAGATCTTCCAGTTCCGCCTCACCGAAGTGGAAGCGGCGGACCCCGGCGTACTTGTCGAGGTTCCGGCGGGTGACGGAAACCTTGGCGCCGGCGGAGCCCTTCATCAGGATCTCCTTCACGGCCTTGCGGCAGAGGTTGGCGATCTCGCGCTCCAGGCTGCGGACGCCGGCCTCCCGCGTGTAGTAGCGGATCAGGTCGCGCAGCGCGTCGTCGGAGATGGCAAACTCGCCCTTCTTCAAACCGTTGGCCTCCACCTGCTTCTCGATCAGGTGGCGCTTGGAGATCTCGACCTTTTCATCCTCGGTGTAGCCGGCGACGCGGATGATCTCCATGCGGTCCAGCAACGGCTGCGGCATGCGCATCGTGTTGGCCGTGCAGACGAACATCACGTCCGACAGGTCGTAATCGACCTCCAGATAATGGTCGTTGAAGGTGCCGTTCTGCTCGGGATCGAGGACCTCCAGCAGAGCCGAAGACGGGTCGCCGCGCCAATCGGCGCCGAGCTTGTCGATCTCGTCCAGCAGGAACAGCGGGTTGGACGACTTCGCCTTCTTCATGCCCTGGATGACCTTGCCGGGCATCGAGCCGATGTAGGTGCGCCGGTGACCGCGGACCTCGGCCTCGTCCCGCACGCCGCCGAGCGACATGCGCACGAAGTTGCGCCCCGTGGACTTGGCGATCGACTTGCCGAGCGAGGTCTTGCCGACGCCGGGCGGCCCGACGAGGCAGAGGATCGGCCCCTTCACCTTGTTCATGCGGTTCTGGACCGCGAGATACTCGAGGATGCGCTCCTTAACCTTCTCCAGGCCGTAATGGTCGGCGTCGAGGATCTTCTGCGCGAGCTTCAGGTCCTTCTTCACCTTGGTACGCTTCTTCCACGGAATGGACAGCATCCAGTCCAGGTAGTTCCGCACCACCGTGGCTTCGGCCGACATCGGGCTCATGGAGCGCAGCTTCTTCAGCTCGGCCAGAGCCTTGTCACGGGCTTCCTTGGAAAAGCGGGTCTTGTTGATCTTCTCTTCCAGCTCGGCCGACTCGTCTCGACCGTCCTCGGTCTCGCCGAGTTCCTTCTGGATCGCCTTGAGCTGTTCGTTGAGGTAGTACTCGCGCTGGGTCTTCTCCATCTGCCGCTTGACGCGGTTGCGGATGCGCTTTTCCACCTGCAGGACGCCGATCTCGCCTTCCATGAAGGCATAGACCCGCTCCAGCCGCTCCGACACCGTGGCGCATTCCAGGAGTTGCTGCTTCTCCGGAATTTTCAGCGCGAGGTGGGAGGCGACGGTGTCCGCCAGCTTGCCCGGCTCCTCGATCTGGTTGATCGAGACCAGAACCTCGGGCGGGATCTTCTTGTTGAGCTTGATGTACTGCTCGAATTGCGAGACGACGGCCCGGCCCAGCGCTTCAAGCTCCTGGCTTTCCCCAACCTTTTCCTCGACGAGGTCGGCGTGGGCCTGGAAGAAATCCTCGTTCTCGGCGAACTTGGTGATGGACGCGCGCTGGCCGCCCTCCACGAGCACCTTCACCGTTCCGTCGGGCAGCTTCAGCAGCTGCAACACGGTCCCAACGGTGCCGACGCTGTAGATATCGGCCGGCGTCGGATCGTCCTGCGCGGCGTTCTTCTGGGTGACGAGAAGGATCTGCTTGTCGTCCTTCATCACGTCTTCCAGGGCGCGCACGGATTTCTCGCGGCCGACAAAAAGAGGCACGATCATGTGGGGGAAAACCACGATGTCGCGGAGCGGCAGGACCGGATAGAGGGCACCACGAGGGATTTCGAACATTGATTGGGCCTCTTTCATTGGGACGCCGTCAGCCCGGGATGGGCCTGGGAAGACCCCCGCCTCGGGGGATGAGCACAGGGATCGAAAACCGGCACTTTTTCTAACGTGGCACAGCCATAGCCCCCCTTCAAGGGCCAGCACCCCAATTCCGTATGGCGGTGCGGCATGCGTATTCGCCCCAAGTCCACGGCCCGGCGCGGGCGTTGATGGTCGCGAACGCCGAAAACGACGAAGGGCGCCCGAAGCGCCCTTCCCCGTAGCCAATGCTGATCAACCGTGACGAACTCAGGCGCCCGGCGCCTGTTGCTCCCCACGGCGTTCGGCGTGGACGTAAAGCGGTTTGGCGCGCCCTTCGACCACTTCCTTGTTGACCAGGATGCTCTCCACCCCGGACAGGCCGGGCAGGTCGAACATCGGGTCGAGCAGGATCGACTCCATGATCGACCGCAGGCCGCGCGCGCCGGTCTTCCGCTGGATCGCCTTGTGGGAGATGGTGCGCAGGGCGTCGTCGGAGAACTCCAGACGGACATCCTCCATCTCGAACAGACGCTGGTACTGCTTGACCAGGGCGTTCTTCGGCTTGGTGAGGATCTCGACCAGAGCCGACTCGTCCAGATCGGCCAGCGTGGCAACCACCGGCAAACGGCCGATGAACTCCGGGATCAGGCCGAACTTCAGCAGATCCTCGGGCTCGACCTCGCGCAGGATGTCGCCGGTCGAGCGCTCGTCCGGGCCGCGGACGTCGGCACCGAAGCCGATCGAGGTGCCCTTGCCGCGCTGCGCGATGATCTTGTCCAACCCGGCGAAGGCGCCGCCGCAGATGAACAGGATGTTGCTGGTGTCGACCTGCAGGAACTCCTGCTGCGGGTGCTTGCGGCCACCCTGCGGGGGCACGGAGGCGACAGTGCCTTCCATGATCTTCAGCAGGGCCTGCTGCACGCCCTCGCCCGACACGTCGCGCGTGATCGACGGGTTGTCCGACTTGCGGCTGATCTTGTCGACCTCGTCGATGTAGACGATGCCGCGCTGCGCCCGCTCGACGTTGTAGTCGGCGGCTTGGAGCAGCTTGAGGATGATGTTCTCGACGTCCTCGCCGACATAGCCCGCCTCGGTCAGGGTCGTGGCGTCGGCCATCGTGAAGGGAACGTCGATGATCCGGGCGAGCGTCTGGGCGAGCAACGTCTTGCCGCAGCCGGTGGGGCCGACCAGCAGGATGTTGGACTTCGCCAACTCGACATCGTTGTGCTTCGTGCCGTGCGCCAACCGCTTATAATGATTGTGCACCGCAACCGAAAGGACCCGTTTCGCGTGATGCTGGCCGATCACGTAATCGTCCAGTACCGCATGGATGTCGCGCGGGGTCGGCACGCCGTCGCGGGACTTCACGAGGGTCGTCTTGTTCTCCTCGCGAATGATGTCCATGCACAGCTCGACGCATTCATCGCAGATGAACACCGTCGGACCGGCAATCAGCTTGCGGACCTCGTGCTGGCTCTTGCCGCAAAAGGAGCAGTAGAGCGTGTTCTTCGAATCGCCGCTGCTGGACTTGCTCATCGGTACTCCGTCATCTCGCGGGGGACTGATCCGTATAACCTGTCAACCGCCTGCGGCGTCCCCCGACGCCGGTCCTTTCAAAGGTTGTCCCGGGCATGGCCCGTGACAAGGTTAACGCATCCGCTCATCCTTCGAACCCGATCCATCGGACCGGTTCCCCATCATTCAACAACAGGGAACCGGCGCAATCAATCATTAGTTCGCGCGTGCCCTCAGGCGGCGCTGCCGTCCCCGATCGAGCCGGGGCGCTTTTCCACGACCTCGTCGATCAGGCCGAACGCCTTTGCCTCTTCCGGCGACATGAACTTGTCACGCTCCATGGCCGCCTCGATGGTGTCGAGCGACTGGCCGGTGTGCTTGACGTAGATGTCGTTGAGGCGCGAACGCAGCTTCAGAATCTCCTGGGCCTGGATCTCGATGTCCGAGGCCTGACCCTGGGCGCCGCCCGACGGCTGGTGGATCATGATCCGGCTGTTCGGCAGCGAGAAGCGCTTGCCCGGCGCGCCGGCGGCGAGCAGAAGCGAGCCCATCGAGGCCGCCTGCCCCATGCACACCGTCGACACCTGCGGACGGATGTACTGCATGGTGTCGTAGATGGCGAGGCCGGCCGAGACGTAGCCGCCCGGCGAATTGATGTAGAGCGCGATGTCCTTGCTCGGATTTTCCGATTCCAGGAACAGCAGCTGCGAGCAGATCAGGCTGGCGACGGCGTCGTTCACGCCACCGATCAAGAAGATGATCCGTTCCTTCAGCAGGCGCGAGTAAATATCGTACGCTCGTTCGCCCCGGTTGGTCTGCTCGATGACCATCGGGACCAGAGCATTCATCTTCGGTTCGAAGTCGTACATGGTGGTCTTCCCTGCTCCCGCAGCTCGGTTAGTCGTCTGAGCAGTCTACATATAGGAATGGAAAGGGGCGACCGGTAGGCCGCCCCACAACCTTTCTGACGATCAGGCCGCCTCGGCCTCCTCATCGGGGTCCTTCATGAGCTCTTCGGCGGACACCGGCTTCTCGCTCACCTTGGCCTGGTCCAGGATGTAGTCGACGACCTTGTCCTCGAAGAGCGGGGCGCGGAGGTTTTCCAGCGCTTCCCGGTTCTGCTTGAAGAACTCGAACACCTGACGCTCCTGGCCGGGGAAGCGGCGGGCTTCCGCGATCAGCGCGCGGTTGATCTCGTCCTGGGTCACCTGGATATCGTTGCGGCGGCCGATCTCCGACAGCAGCAGGCCCAGGCGCACGCGGCGCTCGGCGATGCCGCGGTACTCGGTCTTCAGCTCTTCTTCCGGCTTGCCGGCGTCCTCACCGGCGGTGCCGTTCTTCAGCTCCTGCTGAAGGCGCTGCCAGATGCCCTCGAACTCGACGTCCACCATGCCCGGCGGGACCTCGAACGAGTGGGCCTCGGCCAGCTTGTCGAGGAGCTGGCGCTTGACGCGCAGGCGCGACACGTTGGCGTACTCGCCCTTGATGCGGTCGCCGACGGCCTCGCGCAGCTTCTCCAGGCTCTCCATGCCGAACTCCTTGGCGAGGTCGTCGTTGACCTCGGCCGGGACGTTCTTGCGGAGTTCCTTGACGTCCACCTCGAACACGGTGTCCGCGCCCTTCAGGCGGTCGTGCGGGTAGTCGGCCGGGAAGGTGACCTTCACCGTGCGGTGCTCGCCGGCCTTGGCGCCGATCAGCTGGTCCTCGAAGCCCGGAACGAACTGGTTGGCGCCCAGCTCCAGCGGGTAGTCCTTGCCGTCCATGCCCGGCAGTGCCTCGCCATCGACCGAACCGGCGAAGTCGATCACGGCGATGTCGCCCTTCTCGGCCGCGCGGTCCTCGGTGACCGGGGCCTGCACCGAATGGGCGGAGGCCAGACGGGTCAGCGCCTCGTCGACGGCCGAGTCCTCGACCGTGGCGACCGGCTTCTCAAGCTCCAGGCCGCTGAGGTCGCCCGGCTCGATGTCCGGCAGAAGCTCGACGCCCATGGTGTAGGACAGGTCGCCGCCGTCCTCGTACTTCTCGACGTTGATCTTCGGCTGCATGGCGATGCGCAGGCCGCGCTCGTTCAGCGCCTGGCGCGAGCTGTCGGCGATCGCATCCTCCAGAGCCTCGGCCAGCACGCTGCCGCCGTAGCGCTGCTTGATCACGGCAACCGGCACCTTGCCCGGACGGAAGCCGGGGAGCTGCACCGTCCGGCGCAGCTCTTCGAGCCGGCCCTGCACCTTCTGTTCGATATCCTGGGCGGAAATGACGACCTTGTACTCGCGCTTCAGGCCGTCGGCGCTGGTCTCGGTGATGTTCATCGGAACGAAAGCCTATCTCGTTGTCCGGCCCGGCGGCGCCCGTCCGGGCGGCCCGAAACCGTGTGTTCCCATGCGGTCCAAGCTGTTGCCATGGTGCGGGCGAAGGGACTCGAACCCCCACGACCGAAGTCACCGGAACCTAAATCCGGCGCGTCTACCAGTTCCGCCACGCCCGCAATGGCATAGACAGCCCGCGACGGGTGCGGAACACCCGACGGACTGCCGGCGAAGTCCGCTCTATAGCACAGGGTTCGCGCCGCAAACAGGCAAAATGGGCACCGTTCCGCACGCCATTGGTGGGGGGCGCCGGACGCGTCGCGGACGGCAACCCGGCGGACTGCGAACCGGCTCATCCGCCCCCCTTTCCCAGCGACCGGATGGAGGAGGAGGCGTTGACCTTGCCCTCGCCCCGGTACGCCTCGTGGTTGGCGTCGATTTCCCCCAGCTTGTAGCGGTAGTTGATCATCATCCCGCAGGACTGCCGCACCCCCTTGGGTGACCGGTCGCCCAGCCAGTTCAGCCGCTCCATGCGGGCGCCGTTGCTGAGGTGGAAGTGCGCGACCGGATCGAGCGCCCGCGCCGGCACCGCGCCCGGCCGTTCGCTGTGGCGGTCCGACGCGCGCGCCGTGGTCAGGTAATGCGCGCACAGCCGCATCAACGGGCCGCGAAGCTGCTTCTGGAGCTCGTCGTCGGTGTGCCAGGAAGGCAGAGCCAGCGCTCCGACCAGCACGGGACGCTCCTCCGCATCGCTGTCCATGTCCGATTCGCCAGTTCCGGGATCGCTGCTTCCCGAACGGTTGGCCATGGCCTCGGCGATGCGTTCCGCCTCGGGCGGGCTGAGCAGCGAATCGCCGCGTTCGGCCAGTTCCCGGTCCAGCCAGCGCCGGAAGCCGGGAATCGGCGACAGGGTGGCGAAGCATTTGATGTTGGGGAACTCGCCGGTCAGCCCGTCCACCACCCGCTTGATCAGGAAGTTGCCGAAGCTGATTCCCGCCAGCCCCACCTGGGCGTTGGAGATGGAATAGAAGATGGCGCTGTCGGCGCTCTTCGGGTCGCAAACCGGGGCGGAGGGATCGAGCAGCGCCTGGACGTTGTCCGACATGCCCTGGACCAGCGCGACCTCGACGAAGATCAGCGGCTCGTTCGGCATGCGCGGGTGGAAGAAGGCGAAGCAGCGGCGATCGGAGTCGAGGCGGTCCTTCAGGTCCCGCCAACCGCTGATCTCGTGAACCGCCTCGTACTTGATGAGCTTCTCCAGGAGCGAGGCCGGGCTGTCCCAGGTGATCCGGCGCATCTCCAGGAAGCCGACGTCGAACCAATTGCGCAGCAGGCTCTTGAGATCGTCCTCCAGCGCCTGGAGCAGCGGCTCGCCGCGCGCCATCTCCATCAGCTCGGCACGCAGGTCCACCAGGAACTTCACCCCTTCCGGCAGGGCGTTGAACTGGGTGAGCAGGCGCAGCCGCGGCGGCTCCAGCGCGCGGCGCAGGGCGCGCTCGGCATGGCCGCGCGACACCGGATCGCCCGCTGTCTGGAAGGTCGCCATCGCCTGGTCGACGGCGGCACGGTCCACATCGAAATCGCGCGCCAGCATCATCAGGAAATTGCGCCGCCCCTGCCCGTCCAGCGCCAGATAGGTGCGGCCGAGCTGCGCCGCCCGCGCCCGCGCCGACACCTCGCCGCCGCGGCCCTCCAGGCAGGCTTCGATCTGTTCCTTCAGCCGCTCCGCGTCCTCCCTGGGCAGATTGGCGCGCGGCGCGGCGCCGACCACCCCGCGGGCGGAGGCGGCGATCTCGCGCCAGCCGGCGCGCAGCGTGTCCAGGGTGCGGTCGAGCAGGCCCGGCGGCGTTCCCACCCCGATGGCGGGGGGCTGGGCCGGGCCGGGCTGGCTGGACCGGGTCTCAGCGGATTTGATCTCGGGCGTCTCGCTCATACCCAGAGTCTGGCGTGCGGGCGCGCTCTCGGCAAGCCATAGCTTGAGCCCGGCCTTAAGGGTAAGCCTCCCTGTCCAGGCGTATGTATGCCCTGGGGACGCCGGGTCAGCGCCCGCCCGCCTTGAGCCGCTTCAGCACCCCCGGCAGCGCTTCCGGCAGATCCTCGGCGATCAGACCGGGTCCGAAGGTGTTCGCCGCCTCGCCGTGCAGCCAGACCGCGGCGCAGGCGGCGTCGAACGTGTCCATCCCCTGGGCAATCAGCCCGAGCGCGATGCCCGCCAGCACATCCCCCGACCCGGCGGTCGCCAGATCGGCCGGAGCGGTGGCGTTGATGACGGCCCGCCCGTCCGGCGCCGCGACCACCGTGTCAGCGCCCTTCACAAGGACGATCGCGCCGCCGCGCGCCGCCGCGGCGCGGGCGCGCGTCAGTTTGCCGCCCTCTCGCGCCGCGATATCCGGAAAGATCCGCGCGAACTCGCCTTCGTGCGGAGTCAGCAGGCAGCGGCCGTTCAGCCGGCCGAGCAGATCGGCGGGCGACTCGGCGAAGCTGGTCAGCGCGTCGGCGTCCAGCACGCAGGCCTTGCCGGCGCTGAGAGCGGCGAGGACATGACCCCGCGTGTCCGACCCGACTCCAGCGCCCGGCCCCAGCAGCACGGCGTTCTTGCGCGGGTCGTCCAGCAGGGCCTCGAAGGCCGCGCCGTCGGCCACGTCGGCCACGATCAGGCTGGGCGAGCCGGCGGCATAGATCGGCACCGAGTCGGGCGGACAGGCCACCGTGACCAGCCCAGCCCCGGCGCGCAGGGCGCCCCGCGCCGACAGCCGCGCCGCTCCGGTCATCCGCGCCCCGCCCAGCACCACCGCGTGCCCCCGAGCGTATTTGTGCGCGTCGAGCCGCGGCCAGGGGTAGCGTTGCCGCCACAGGTCGGGGCCGTTCACCAGGGTTTGCGGCGCGATGGCGTCCAGCACGGTGTCGGGAATACCGATATCGGCGACCACCACCTCCCCGCAGAGGACCCGGCCCGGCAGCAGCAGATGGCCGGGCTTGCGGCGGACGAAGGTGACGGTCAGCGCCGCCTGCGGGGCCACCCCCATCACTTGGCCGCTGTCGCCGTGCAGGCCGCTCGGCACGTCCACGGCGACGACGGTGCGCCCGGCCATCGCCTCGACGACCTCCTTGGCCATGCCGTCGAGCGGGCGGGCCAGCCCGGCCCCGAACAGCGCGTCGATGACCAGGGGGTTGCCTTCCAGCAGCCACGGGTCGGCGGCCTCCACCGGTCCGGTCCAGCGCCCGGCCGCCACCGCCGCGTCGCCGCGCAGGGCGGAGCGCGACCCCAGCAGGGCCAGCCGCACCGGCCAGCCCGCTTCGAGAAGAAGACGCGCGATGACGAACCCGTCGCCGCCGTTGTTGCCCGGCCCGCACAGAACGACCGTCGGGTGCGGCGCCCAGCGCTCGCAGACCGCGCGCACCACCGCGGCCCCCGCCGCCTCCATCAGCACAGGCCCCGGCACGCCGCCCGCCATGGTCAGCGCGTCGGCGCGGTACATCTCCGCCACGGAAAGCAGTTCGTCCATCGCCTCCACCCGCCGCAATCCCGCATCACCGTCACCCGGCACAATAAGCACCGCGACGGCCGCAGCATAGCCGGGCACAGGGGGAATGAAAGGAATGGCCTGATTGGCACAGGAATTGGAAGGAGGAACTGGGGCGATGGATGGGACTCGAACCCACGACCGCTCGGACCACAACCGAGAGCTCTACCAACTGAGCTACCACCGCCACCGGGGGACGGAATGAACCGTCCGCAAACACCCCACCCGCCGTTTCGATCGATGCAACGCCGACGTGAACTCCTCACGAGGCACGCGCATCCACCGTCAAGGGGGACTGGGGCGATGGATGGGACTCGAACCCACGACCGCTCGGACCACAACCGAGAGCTCTACCAACTGAGCTACCACCGCCACCGGGGTCGCCTATTTGCCCCAAGGGACGGGGCGGGTCAAGCTCTATTTTCCACCGCGTTCATCAATGTGAAAAGCCTGACGAACGCCGGCCCTACCCCATCCGAAAGGGTACAGCTGCGCGGATTGCTTGCAGCTTGTGCACAAATATTGTTCACTTCGCCCTATCCGTTGGCAGTCGCGTGCCGCCCACGGTGGCATCGGCCCGCTGCGGCCCGGCATCCCACGCAGCCGGATCGCAACCCCTCCGATTGGCACGCAACGTGCTTTACTTCGGACCGTCGGCAGAGCCGTGGACGGTGCCTGCCGGCGTTGGCACCTCGTACACGAGAGACCCATGAAGAAGATCGAAGCCATCATTAAGCCGTTCAAACTCGACGAAGTGAAGGAAGCCCTTCACGAAGTCGGCATCAAGGGCATCACCGTCACCGAGGCCAAGGGCTTCGGCCGTCAGAAAGGGCACACCGAGCTGTACCGCGGCGCGGAGTATGTGGTCGACTTCCTGCCGAAGGTGAAGATCGAGGTGGTGATGGAGGACTCCCTGGTGGAGCGGGCGATCGAGGCGATCCAGCAGGCCGCCCACACCGGCCGCATCGGCGACGGCAAGATCTTCGTCACCCCCGTGGAAGAAGTTGTCCGCATCCGGACCGGCGAGAAGGGAGGCGACGCGATCTGATCGCGTCCCGGAAACCCGACCACCGGCCACCATGAACCAGCCCTGCCCACAACCGATGCAGACCGGACCGGCCCAGATCGGATTGACCCAGGCCGGACCAAAGCAGGCCGGCGCGCGGCGCGCGGAACGATCCGTGCGCGGGTGCCCATCCGGGCGCGTCAATTTGTGCTGCCACATTGTGTGCACGGGAAAGGCATGACATAACGTCCGCCGCGAGCGCCGTCACCCGCCCCTCCAAGAACGGTCGGTTTGACGCAGCGGGACCCAAACCTCTTAAGCGTGGAAAAAGAGATATGTCCGACATCAGCAAGGTCTTCGACCTGATCAAGGAACACGACGTCAAGTACGTGGACCTCCGCTTCACCGACCCGCGCGGCAAGCTGCACCACACCGCCCAGCACGTCTCGACCATCGACGAGGACGTGTTCGAGGACGGCATCATGTTCGACGGCTCCTCGATCGCCGGCTGGAAGGCGATCAACGAGTCGGACATGATCCTCCAGCTCGACCCGACCACCGCCGTCATGGACCCGTTCTCGGCCCAGCCGACGCTGAACATCCTCTGCGACGTGTACGAGCCGTCGACCGGCCAGCCCTACGCCCGCTGCCCGCGCGGCATCGCGAAGGCCGCCGAGAAGTACATGGCGTCGGCCGGCATCGGCGACACCGCCTTCTTCGGTCCGGAAGCCGAGTTCTTCGTGTTCGACGACGTGAAGTTCAAGGTCGAGATGAACAAGGTGTCCTACGAGTTCGACTCGGAGGAAGGCCCGTACACCTCCGACAAGGACTATGAGGACGGCAACCTCGCCCACCGTCCGGGCGTCAAGGGCGGCTACTTCCCGGTCGCTCCCGTCGACAGCGGCTCGGACCTGCGCGCCGAGATGCTGAGCGTCCTCGCCGAGATGGGCGTGCCGGTCGAGAAGCACCACCACGAGGTGGCCGCCTCGCAGCACGAGCTGGGCATCAAGTTCGACACGCTGGTCCGCACCGGCGACAACATGCAGTACTACAAGTACGTCGTGCACAACGTCGCCCACGCCTACGGCAAGACCGCGACCTTCATGCCGAAGCCGGTCTTCGGCGACAACGGCTCGGGCATGCACTGCCACCAGTCGATCTGGAAGGAAGGCCAGCCGCTGTTCGCCGGCAACCAGTACGCCGATCTGTCGGAGATGGCGCTGTACTACATCGGCGGCATCATCAAGCACGCCAAGGCGCTGAACGCCTTCACCAACCCGTCGACCAACTCCTACAAGCGTCTGGTCCCGGGCTATGAGGCTCCGGTGCTGCTGGCCTACTCGGCCCGCAACCGCTCGGCCTCCTGCCGCATCCCGTACGTCGCCTCGCCGAAGGGCAAGCGCGTCGAGGTTCGCTTCCCGGATCCGTCGGCCAACCCGTACTTGGCCTTCGCCGCCATGCTGATGGCCGGCCTGGACGGCATCCAGAACAAGATCCATCCGGGCGAGGCGATGGACAAGAACCTGTACGACCTGCCGGCCGAAGAGCTGGCCAAGGTTCCGACGGTTTGCGGCTCGCTGCGCGAGGCCCTGGACAGCCTGAAGGCCGACAGCGCCTTCCTGCAGAAGGGCGACGTGTTCACCAAGGACATGATCGAGTCCTACATCGAGCTGCGCACCGAGGAGCTGCTGGCCTTCGAGACCATGCCGCACCCGATCGAGTACAAGATGTACTACTCGGTCTGATCCATCGGACCTCGGTCCGCCGGTTTCCGGTGTCCGCCCTGCCCTCGCGGCGCGGCGGGCACCACCGGAGGGCCGAACCGCGGAGCAGAACAGAAAAAGCCCACCGGCGACAGCGTCGGTGGGCTTTTTCATGTTCGAGACTTGATGGACGTCTCAGGCGGCGCCGCCAAAGCGCCGCGCCGCCTCGATGGTCAGGCCGGTGCCGACCGAGCCGAAGATGTTGCCCTCCACCACACGGGCGCCGGGCAGTTCGGCCAGGATGGCCGCCCGCACCTGCGGCAGCAGCGTGGAGCCGCCGGTCAGGAACACCGCGTCGATCTCCGCCGGCAACGTGCCGGCCTCCGCCAGGCAGGCGCGCACCCGCCCGCCGATGCGACCGGCCAGGATCGCCGTCGCCTGATTCAGCTCCTCCACCGACACCGGGCGCGTCATGCCGCCGCCGCCCCAATCCAGCAGCAGGCCGGCCTCCGGCCCGTCGGACAGGGCGATCTTGGTGCGCTCTACCGCCATGGCCAGCGCGTGCCCCAGCCGGTGCTCGACCACGCCGATCAGCCGCTCGATGCGGTCGGGGGTGGCGGAATCGCGCCGCAGGCGCTCCAGGTCGGCCATCGCCTTGGCGGTGTAGAGGAAATTGATCTTCGACCAGGTCGCCAGGTCGAAGAAGAGATGCTTGGGCGCCAGCAGGCCGGGGCGCTTCATGGCGCTGCCATGACCCAGCAGCGGCATCGCCGTCGCCAGCGACAGGTCGCGGTCGAAGTCGGTGCCACCGACGCGAATGCCGTCGTTGGCCAGGATGTCGGCGCTGCGGTCGGCCCGCCCACGCCGCTCCGGCCCGATCCGGACGATCGAGAAGTCCGAGGTGCCGCCGCCGATGTCGGCGATCAGGGCCAGTTCCTCCCGCTCCACCTGCTGCTCGTAGTCGAGCGCGGCGGCGATGGGCTCGTATTGGAATGAGATGCCGCGGAAACCGACGGAGCGGGCGATCTCGCCCAGCACCTCCTCCGCCGCGGCGTCGCCGGCCGGGTCGCCATCGACGAAATGCACCGGGCGGCCCAGCACCACGTCGGTCAGCTCGCCGCCGAGCGCCGTCTCCGCCCTCTCCTTGACCGCGGCCAGGAAGGTGGCGATGACCGCGCGGAAGGTGATGCGCCCCTTGCGGAGCGCGGTGTCGGCGTCGATCAGGTCGGTGCCCAGCATCGACTTGATGGAGCGCATCAACCGCCCCTCGACGCCCGACGCATAGGCGTCGACAGCCGCCTGCCCGACCGTCACCGCGTCGGCTTCGAAATCGAAGAAGACGGCGCTGGGCAGGGTCGTCCGCGGGCCGTCGAGGGGAAGCAGGCCGTAGCCCTCCCCCGTGCCGGCAGCCGCGGACGCCGTCCGCACGCCGAGCGTCGTGTTGGACGTGCCGAAATCGAGGCCGCAAGCCGTCATGGGAACCCCCGCCGTGATGGAAGGGGCGAGGCTATACAGGGGCCGGGCCCGCGGATCAAGACGCGCGACGGGACAGGCCGCCCGTGTTCGCTACTCCGCCGGAAGGCTGCGGGTCGCCACGATGTGGTTCAGGGTGATGGTCATCACCGCCTCGCCATGCTGGTTCAGCGTGGTGTAGGCCAGCCGGACCGTGCCGCGGTCGCCGCGGCGGGACGGGATGGCCTCCACCACCTCCACCCGAACGCGCAGCGTGTCGCCGGGCCGCACCGGGCGCAACCAGCGCAGCTCGTCGCCGCCCGAGCCGCCCAGGCTGGTGCCGGTGATGGCCCCGGTGTCGCGGAACAGCCGGAAGGTCAGCGACAGGGTGTGGAAGCCGCTGGCGATCAGCCCGCCGAACGGGCCCTCCGCGGCGGCCACCGCGTCGATGTGGAAGGGTTGCGGGTCGAAGCGATGGGCGAAATCCATAATTTGGCTGTCGGTGACCGTCGCCCCTTCGGTGTCGATCACGTCACCGACGCGGAAATCCTCGAAATAGCGCCCCGCCATGCCCGCTGCCCTCCCGTTCCATTGGTCCTCGTATGGACGGTGCTAAATGTAGATGGCGCCATCCATATAGAGAACCGCTTTCCCGGCGATCTTCACGCGGTCACCCGCCAGTTCGCAGGACAGCGCGCCGCCGCGGGCCGAGACCTGCCGGGCCTTCAGCCGCTCCTTGCCGAGCCGCCGCGCCCAGTAGGGGATCAGCGTGCAATGGGCGGAGCCGGTCACCGGGTCTTCGGGAATGCCCTGGGCCGGCGCGAAAAAGCGGGAGACGAAGTCCACGCCGCCGCTCCCCGGCGCCGTCACGATGACCGCGTAGAAATCCTCCAGCCGGGCCAGGGCGTTCATGTCGGGGGCCAGGGCTCGCACCGTCGCCTCGTCGTCATAGACGACCACGAGGTCGCGCGCCTTCAGCAACGCCGTCGGCGGCGGTCCGCCCAGCGCGTCGAGCAGGCCGGCGGGCGGCCCGGCCAGCGGTTCCGGCGGGCGGCTGGGGAAATCCAGCGTGTAGAGGTCTCCGTTGCGGGTGACGCTGAGGGTTCCGGCTTCCCGGGTGGCGAAGTCGATGCGCGGGCAGCCCCACTCCAGCATCGTCGCGATGACGAAGGCCGAGGCCAGCGTGGCGTGGCCGCACAGGTCCACCTCCACCGTCGGGGTGAACCACCGGATATCGTAACCGTCGCCGCGGCGGACGAGAAAAGCGGTTTCCGCCAAGTTGTTTTCCGCCGCGATGGCCTGGAGCGTCGCGTCGGGAAGCCAGTCCTCCAGCGGCACGACCGCCGCCGGGTTGCCCGCGAACACCGCGTCCGCGAAGGCATCGACCTGATACAGGGGAAGGCGCAAGGTGCCTCCTTAAGGTTTTTCGGTGAACAGGAACGCCTGGGCGTGCCGCTCCATCCCCGCCGCCTCGTAGAAGGTGACCGCCTTGGGCGCGGACAGGAGAAGGCAAGTGACGCCCTCTCCCACCGCGGCGCGGGTGCGGCGCATCAACTCCTTGCCGATGCCGCGCCCCTGACAGGCGCGGTCGACGGCGAGGTCGGACAGGTAGCAGCAGAAGGCGAAATCGGTGACCGACCGGGCGACGCCGATCAGGTCGCCGTCGGTGTTGCGGGCGGTGACGATCAGGCCGGCGTTGCGCAGCATCGCCTCCACCCGCGGGCGGTCCGCCACGGGCCGGCGTTCGGCCAGCCCGGAGCGGTGAAGCACGTCGATGAAGGCGTCGACGGTCAGGTCGGGCTCGACGGCGTAGAGGATCGCATCGGCGTTCATCGGATCAGCCCCGCCAGAAGGGCTTGCTGACTTCGGTATCGACGTCGGCGCGGGACACCCCGATGTCCTTCAGCAGATGGTCGTCCAGCCGCATCAGCGCCTGCCGCTGCCGCCACCGCTCGTAGCCGTTCAGGCCGGCCTCCATCACGAACCAGACGGGGCGGATGCCGACGGAAAGGGCGCGCGCGATGACCTTGAAGACGGTCGTGAACGAGGACGATCCGGACGAGCGGGTCGCTTCTGTGGTGCGCATGATGTGCCTCCTTCGTCAAAACATTCAGCCCCGAACAATCGAGACAATGGCGATTATGTCCGCGCAATCGTGTCGGTCAATGTCATTATTGTCACCATTACATTTCCGATATCGGATGTATCCGAGCTGCCACACCCACCGGTTCCCCTCCCTTGGACGAGGCTCACCTGCAGGCGCCTCACCATTCGGGCATGAAAAAGGCCGGCCGCGAAATGCGGCCGGCCCGGAGTGGCGCCTTGACAGGCGCCGTATGCGGTCCCGTTACTCGCGGTTGCCCATGAGTTGGAGGAGCATCTGGAAGAGGTTGATGAAGTTGAGGTAGAGGGAGAGGGCGCCCATGACGGCGAGCTTGGTGTTGCCCTCGTGGCCGTAGCCCTCGGCGTACTCCTCCTTGA
>NZ_JBHSLC010000013.1:0-16660 GCF_042657465.1 Azospirillum himalayense
GCCCGAAACGGGCGTTCTGCTGGGTCGTCTCGACAGCCAGTTGCTGCTGCGTGGCCTTCTGCCGGTCGGCCTCGGCGCGCTCACGCTCGCGGCGGTTGGCTTCCTCAATGGCCGGGTCGGTCTTCGGCGCGCTCGGTGATCCCCCCAAGGCATCCCTCATAGGCTGGTGTGGCTCCACGGGCCAGAAGGTCGCGGTAGAGCTGGTGCGGGACCAACGCACATGAGCGAATGCCCAGCAGATGGGCCACCGCCGGAACACACCAGAAGCCCAATCGGGGCATGCGGCCGGGCTCGGGCTTGGCCGGCGGATCGTACCGCAGCACCGCGGACGAGACGGCGCACATGCCGCCGATCACCGCGTCGGCAAGTTCGCCCGGCGGCAGCGCGTCGACCATGGTCGAATCCGTGAACACGCTGTAGATCAGCCACACCCCGGCGTCGGCGTCCCAGCCCCAAGCCTGAACGTGCCGGAAGCCCGGCCTGGTGAACACGTCCCACCAACGGCGCGGCGAGCGAGGGTCATCCACGAAGGCGACGAGCCAAGAGCGGATCATCAGCGGAGCCTCCGGAGGGCCGCGGCGCGGTTGGCCGCCAAGGGGGAGGTTGGGACCTTCGTGTTCACGGGCTTCTTCGGGCCGGCGGTGCCCGTCAGCAGCGCCCGCCCGGCCCCGCCCCCGATCAGCAGGTACTGGCCGGCGTCGTTCACGTGGCTGTGCTCGTCCTTCACCGGCTGGTCGGTGTAGCGGTCGGCGCCCGCCAGCTTCATTTTCCGGTACCGGTAGCCCCATTCCATCGAGGCGGCATAGCGGGTGCAGGTCGGCGAGATCAGAAACGCCGGATAGCCGTTGACCAGGCGGTTCAACTCCGTCTCCACTGCCTCCTTCCGCACCGTCGTATCGTTCGTCGGCGCCGGCTGGATCGGCAGGCCGCAGGCGCGGAAGATCATGAACGGGGACCGCTCGTCCGACTGCGCCCGCTGGTCACCAGCAGGATCGCCGAACAGGCTGAACTTGAAGCCTGGGAACCGGCTGGCCAGATCCGCCTTCAGCAGCGGCGCGAAGGTGACCGCGCCCATGCCGGCGTCGTCCTCTGCCACCAGCTCGTGCAGGATCAGCCACCGGCCCATGACGTGCTGGCCGAACACCGCGGCCGGGGTCAGGCCGAAATCCACGCCGACCAGGATCGGGTGCCCCTCGACGGGCTGCAGCGGCTGCTTGGCGACATGCAGATCGGGCCGAAACATCGGAAACACCGGCTTTCCGGTGCGCGATCGGCCCAGCTTGTTGCAGAGCGCGATCCGAACGTCGTGGATCGTTTGGCCGCGGGCGGCCTCCAGGTAGAAGTTTCGGCCACCGGGCAGCCACGCCGTGTTCTCCGCCGCCGGGTTCGGCTCGAAACGGACGTGATTTCCCGCGTCATCGGTGATTTCGACCAGACCGCCCGGCTGGTTCCAGAACTCCCAACCCTCCGGCTTCACCAGCTCCCGCTTTTCGTCGTCCGACAGCTTGGACGGAATCGGCACGTCGCCGCGCATGATGGGAATCCAGTGGTCATCCGCCGGCGCGTTGGTGTCGAGGATCATGATCGGGTAGCTCGGGCCGCCGTCCATGACCGCCGGGAACCGCCCGCGACGACGCCACAGGCCGCCGATGACCCGACGGGGCAGTTCGCGCGCCTCGTTCACCCAGATCGACGTGAATTCCAGCGACAGCACCTTGTGCAGGGCGCCTTCGTCGTCCAGCGCGACGAACCACACGTCGCATTCCACGTCACCGGCCCTGATTTTGTGGCAGAACGGCGCCGTCTCCAGGAATTGGCCATAAATCTCCGGCGGGAACAGGCGTTTCCATGTCTGGACCGTCGTCAATTTCAGGTCGTTGAAGGTATTGCGCACCACCAGCATGCGCGTCCGCCGGATGCCGTCTTTCTGCGGCGCCTGCCGGATCGCCGACATCCACAGTTTCATCGCCGAAGCCGTCGATTTCCCCGATCCCTCCGGCCCCTGGATGCAGAGCAGCCGGGCCGTCGAGTTCAGCAGGAACTGGCGCAACGTCTCGCCGTCCGGTTTGTAGACGCTCGCCCCGCCCTTGATCGCCTGCTGCGCGCTCGTGCTCATGGCTTCACCGTTGGAAAGATTGTTGCGGGTTCATGGGGTTGGGCAAAATCGTGAGGGGATGGCCCGCAGGACGAAGGGCGCGCGGTTTTTGCCCCCGGGGGTGGCCGGCGCGGCCCGGCGCGCGAGGCCCCCAGGGTGGGGGTCGGGCCGCCGGGCGGGCTGGGGCGCGTGACTTTGGCCGAGAGGGGAGAGGGGAGGGGGGCGTACGCGCGGGGGCTGCGAGGCCCGCTTCGGCACGTACGATAATTCCTCATAACCGCCCTTATGGAAAATGGGCTATTCATCGGCTGGCGTACGGCCCTCGATGACCGTCGCGCCCTCCCCTTCGATCACCGGGCCTGACGGGCTGAGGTCGATCACCCATCCGACCTGGACGTTGCCCGTGTGGTGCTGGTTCACGTCGATGCGGTCGCCGTAGACGCGGGCGTTCAGCTTGCTCGCGGCCCACTTGTGCCCGTCGATGGCCGTCCGTCCGGCCTGCGGGTCCATCTTGCCCGCCGCGACGGCCTCCGCGATCTCGATCACGCGGGCCGCTGACATGTCCGCTGCGGCCTCGCGGGCGCGCGCGTACTGCGTTGCGAACTCGACATCCTCCCTCAACCACCGGCGTAGCGTAGACCATGACGGCATGTCGTCCTGCGCGCAGATGCTGCGCATGGACTGGCCATCGGCGAGGAGGTCGAGGACGGTGGCTTTGGCGTCGGTGATCCGCTCGGGGGTCCAGACGACCGGCCGCCCGCCCGCGTGCTTGGGCGCGGCGTGGTCCGGGAGGTTGATGCGATCGGGCTGGGGCGTGGCGTCGGTCATGCCGCGAAGGATAGCGGCGGGCCGGCGGGCGAGGTAACGCACCGCGAGGCGTAATGGGGAAGGACGCGCGCGAGGCTTGCTCACGTTCTGGGAGGGCTGTCAAGAGACTTGCAATCCGCCCAGGATTTCCAACGGGTCCAGCGAGGGCCGACCGGCTGTTAGGGCAAGGGGGGTGCGTTAACAGCCGGTTCGGGGAGGGGCTACCGTGGCCCCATGACCGGCGATGAATTCCGATCCTGGCGCGAGCGCCACCGCATGACGCAGCCCCAGGCCGGCGTGATCCATTGCGTGAATGAGCGGGTCATCCGCCGGTGGGAAGCCTGCGGGTCGGGCGACGCGCCCATGGACCCCCGATCAGTCATGCTGTGCGCCGCGTGGGACTGGCTGCTGCCCGAACGCCGCAAGCAGCTCCTGCGGCTGGCTCAGCGCCAGAAATGAAACAGCCGCCCCGGAGGGCGGCCGTCGGTGTGGTCAGGCTGTGCGGTCGAACCGCCGCGACTGGTTGGCAGGCTCCGGAAGATCGAGTGCGGCTGATCGAGCTATCTCTATCAGCGTGTCGCGGAAGGCCGGCGGGGTTGAATTGCGGATGCGGGTCTTATCCTTCCCCCCCCACCATGGCGAGCATGCCGATGCGTCGCGCCTTCTCGTATCCATGCTTTTCGAGGGCAGCGGGATGTAGGCGTTGCTCACCCTGCCCCCAATGAAGGGATGGCAGGTCCACGCCATGAGCATAGAGCCATGTCGGCTTGCGCGCCATGTGCCCATACCAACCTTGCTCTACGTGGCAAGTCCAGCCACCCTCGAAATCCGCATTCACCCACCCACCATCGACGGGCGGTCTATTGAGGCGGAACGCGTCCCAGGCCCTGGAATGGGCCGGGTGTTCCAGGACGCCTCCCCATCGCCGCACAGAGGCAAGAGCCGCGGCAAAACAGCCGCCATCATCCCCAAGTTCGAACTGGTGCGGCTTACGGGTGCTGCCATGCCAAAACCGCCCCCACCGCTGACAGGGTGGGTGGGCAATAACCGGGTGCGGACCGTCATAGTGGCGGGCGTCTCGAGACTCATCCCACGGGTCCACACCAGGCCAGCCGAAATAGGGGCCATCCGTTTCAACGTAGAGAGCTGCCACGGTGCGCATCACCCCTCCGCCAGTTCGTACTGCGCCTGCCGCGCGTCGCTGGCCCCGCGGGCGGCCCAATCTTCGAAGTGCGGCCCCGGATAGACCAGCTTCAGCGCGGGCTCGTCCTTGGAGCCGATGTCGGTCGTCGGCGTGTACCGGCTGGCCTTGCCCTCCAGCCACCGGGCGCCGTCGAGGTCGCAGTCGCGCAGGAAATAGAGCTGGTCGGCGTTCCGGTTCATGCCGGTGCGGCTGACCGCGGTGGCCTCGCCGTCGTCGGTGAGCTGCGCCAGGATCAGGACCCAGATCCCCAGACGCTTCACCGTGGCGGCCAGCCATTCGGCGACGCGCCGCAGGTGCTCCTCCTCCGACGTGCCGGGAGGGCGCCCGGTGACCAGCTGCCAGTAATCCACGATCACCCCGGCGCAGCGGTGCCGGTACTTCGCGGCGAGGATCTCGGTGCGCAGCCGGTCCATCGTGCCGCCCGGCATGTCGACGTAGACCACGTTGTCGAGCTTCTCCGCCGCCGCGGTGGCGGCATACTGGCCGGCGCGGGCGAGGATGGTGGCGTGCACGTGCCCGATCAGCGCCATGCTGTGGGTGCCGAGTTCGCGCGCTACCTGCCGCTGTTCGATCTCCAGCGCGCCCATCTCCAGGGCCAGATAGGCGTGACGGACACCGGCCCGGTTCAGGGCGTAGCTGATTCCCCCGGCCAGGGCGGACTTACCGGCCTTCCCTTTGCCGGCGATGCAGTACATGCGCCCGGCATAGAGGCCGCCGCCCCACGCCCGGTCGATCGACGGATAGCCGGTGGGGAACACCCTGCCCGGCTTCTCCATGCCCGCGACCATCGCGGCCAGCACCTCGGAGCGGGTCCGGGCCCCTCCCCCGTCGACCAGCCCTTCGGCCTCCCCGATCACGACGGAAACGGCGTCCTCGATGCGATGAGCCTCGTCCGCCAGAACGATGGCGCGCAGGCCGGTGTCGATCAGCCGGCGACGGGTGGCAAGCTGGCGAATCGTGTCGGCATAGTCGATCACCGCGGAGGCCAGCCCCGCGGCACCGGCCAACCCGGCGAGGTAGGCCCGGCCCCCGCCGACATCCTGCAGCACGTCGTCACAGGCCGTCGCCACGTCGCCCAGCAGCCGGTGATCCACCGCCCTGCCCTGCGACACGCGCTCGGACACGGCGCTGTAGATCGCGCCGTGCACCGGGTCGGCGAAGTCCTCTGCGGCCACGCGCCCGACGGTGCGACCGAAGGCGGCGGGCTGTGTCAGCAAGGCGCCCAGCAGCGCCTGCTCGACCTCGGTGTTGGCGTGACGGCCCAGCATGCGGGAAATCGCCGGAGTGTTCCGCAACTCGGCGAAAACGGTTTCCATGGGTCAGACCTCGGTAGGGGTGTCGAAGAACAGCGGGATCTCGGAGAGGGAGGAGGCTTGCCGTTTGGCCTGGGGCGGCGCGTTGGCGTTCACCGGGGGCGGCTGGCCGGCCGGGAACTTCCGCTCGGTCACCGGGCTGATGCAGTCGTTCAGCCACGTCTTGCGCCAATCGGCCTTCAGCCCCTTCGAGCCAGCCAACCCGCCCCAGTAGTTCCGGAAGTTCTCCCAGCGCAGGCCCAGCACGCGCTTGGTCAGCAGCGGCATCTGGTGCTTTTCGCGGGTGTGGTTCGCAGCCTGCGCCCAGTCTTCCGGCAGGTCCCCGTCGGGAACGCGCGTACCCCGCTTCGTCTGCTTGGCGGGTTCGGGCGGATTGTCGTTGGCCGGGGGTGTGACCACCCCTTGCCCGGCAAGATCGGGCAGCGCGTCGCCCGGCAGGGCGCGCACAGACTCTTCATTCCCTTTATTCCCTTCATTAGTATTTGCCTCACCGCTGCCTCGGTGCTGCCTCACCACCGCCTCACCACCTGCCTCACTCGGCGAGGCGGGAACCTGATATTCATCGTAATTACAGATGGTTATGACCATCTGCCCTGCCTCACTCTCTGTCTCGATCATTTTCTCGTCGGCCAATCTGAGACAGAAGCGACGCACCTTCTCGGCGTCCCAACCCCAGGCCTTCGCCAGGAAGCGCAGCGAGAACGAGAGCTGACCGCGGCGCAGCGCCACCGTCTTTCCGGCGATGTTTTGGCGTTCGTTCTTCCAGCAGGCGTTCTCGATCAGCCACGCCCAAGCCGCGCGCCGGCAGTAGGGCTCACGCGCGCCGCCGAAGGCCGGATGGTCGAGCCACCCGCGGTGCATCAGGTAGAAGCCACTCACGATGCGCTCAGCTCCTCGGCAAGCCGCTTCAGCCGGGCCGCGATTTCGCGGATGCCGTCACGGTCGAAATCGTGCTCGGTGGCGATCAGGATCAGATCGTCGGCGGCGCCGGCCAGCCGCGCGGACGTGGACGGCGGGGCGACGCGCCGGCGGGGGTTGGTGACCGGCAGATGGGTGACGTTGCTCATGCGGACGCCCTCCGAACCAGCTCTGCCCACTCCGCGCGCCAGGACGGCGCATTGCTGTTGGCCGCGGGCGGGTGCGCCGGGTTCTCCTTCGACCAGGAGCGCATGCCTTCATGGTCCCAAGCCCAGCCGCCGGCATGCGGGCGGGCGTTCTTACGGATTCGGTCGCGCATGGGGGTGGCCTTCATGCTGCGGTGACCTTCTGGTTCTGGTTGGCGGCGCGGCGGCGCTTCGCCTGCTGCTGGCGCTTCCGCCGGGCTTCGTGGAGCCTCGGCAGATCGGCGACGCGGCGGCCGGAAATCTCGTATCGGAGGAGGTGCACGGCGTCGGCCTCGTCATGGCTGCGGACCGGGTAGCCGGCGGCGCGGGCGGCCGCCACCATGGCGTCCTTGTCCGCGTTGCCATTGCCCGTCGCGAATCCCTTGAGAGCCTTCACGTCGACGCTGTGATAGTCGATGATCCGGTTGCGCTCCGCGAAGTCGAGCAGGACGCCGACGAGGTTGTGATGCACCTCATTGGCCGCGCCGGGCTGGCGGAAAGCGTGCTCCCAGACGATCGTGTCGATCTCGCCAAGCCGGGTGAGCTGGTCGACCAGCCACACCCGGAAGGCATGCAGCCGCACGCCCTGGCGATTTCCCTTGGACAGCTCCACCCGACCGGATTCGACGCTGCCATCGGCGCGTTGAACGGCCCATCCGAGAGCGGTTCCAACGTCCAGCGCCAGGACAATGCGGTGCGTCATGGTCAGGCCGCCACGTTGCCGGAGGTCTCGCGCGGCTCGTCGTCATCATTGGCCGGCTTCGGCGTGGCGCCCGGACGCTCCCAGGCCCGCGCCTTGCCGTCCTTCTGGTCGGCCCACCCACGCTGGATGTGCTTGCCCTCGCCTTCCGTGTGGCCCTCGCCCGCCTCGCTGACGGAGCGACCGGCCTCCGCCGCGTCGTAGCCCAGGTGGTACATCTCGACCTTGCGCGCGTCGCTCAGCCGCCCGCGGCGAGCCTTCTCCTCGACCGCCGGGGCCGTGCTGTTCTGGATGGCCTCGGTGGTGTAGGGAGCGTTGAGCGCGACGCCGATGCTGTTGTCCGGTGGGATGGAGGCGATCACCGTGTCGCGCACCTCGAACGGCGACAGGTCCCGGCCCAGCTTGCTCACCAGATCGTTCAGCGCGTCGGCGCAGGTCTGAACGAAGGCCGGCGCGGCCATCGGCTCGAACACCTCCTGGTCGCGGTGCAGCAGGACATGGACGGTCGCCTCGCTGCCGTCGCCCAGCTTCTTCGTGCCGACATCGACCACCGAGAAGAGGGGGCCGTCCGCATCGGCGTTCAGCAGGTCAATGCCATCGCCGTTCTCCGCGTCGGTCACACCCTGGTCATCGAAGACCGGCTCGTCATCCGACAGCGCCTCAACCTCCTCGTCGGTCGAGTCATCCTCGCCGGTGCCGTCCTCGTCGTCATCCTCACCACCGTCCGCCGGCTCCATCGGCAGCGCCTTCTGGTCCGGGTCGATGTTGGCCGCCGGGCGCTTGCGATCGAACTGCGCCGCGTCGGTCAGCACCAGAGTCAGCGACGCACCGATGTGGGTGATCAGCGCCGGGCCGGCCTCGTCCACATTCGCGGCCTTCAGCGCGATCTTGCCCTTGCCGTCGATATTCTCCAGCTTGACGGGGAACGCGGGATAGTCGCCCACGGCGACCACGCCGACGATCTGCGGCACCAGCTCCTGCATGAAGGCGGTGAAGCGCTCGGACGCGTCCCGCTGCTGGGCCTCGTTGGGCCGCGCGACCATGCAGAAGGCGGTCATCATTTCGTCGCGTCCCTGCGCGACGAGTCGGTCCTGATGTTGCTGCGTAATCATGATCTGCCTCCAGTTTGTGAGGTGTTCAGCCGGCGCGGTTGGCCGGCGTGTTGGTGTTCGCCGCTTGGGCGGCGAGTCCGGCGAAGACGAACGCCATCGGCGCCGCGTTCGCGTTGCTGGCCGCGATCTGCACGGCGTTGGCCGTGGGCATGCGGACGGTGAGGGTGTCGCCCCGGAGGATGCCGGCGGTGCCGTTGGCCAGGGCAGCAGAGAGGATTTCAGCGGTGCGCGGGGTCATGGCCGTTTCCCATGCAGTGGGAGGAAGGTGACGACCACCGCGGCGCCCTGGTCGATGACGACGTGCAGGACGCGGTGATCGAGGCTGACGAGCCAGCGTTCGCGCAGGCCGGCGGCGGAGATCCGGCACGCGGTCGGCTGCCGGTTGTCGTTCGCGCGGACGGCGGTGATCTGGCGGAAAAGCTCGGTCTTCAGCTCGACGGTGAAGGCCAGCCCGTAGCGCTGGTTGAGCCGCCGGGCGGCGTGGCCTTCTCGGCTTGGGTCGAGGTAAACGGGCTGGCGGGCGGTCATTGGGCGCCACCGTCGACAAGGCGCGTGAGGCGCAGCTTGCGGGACGCGGCGGCAGCCTCACTGTCGGGCTCGTAAATCTCGGCGACGATGCCCGGGCCGTAGAGCTGGTCAGCCAGCAGGATGTACGGTTCGTCCGCCAGCCTGCCGTTCAGCCAGCCCTGGACGGTGCGCAGGCTGACAGGCTGACCGGCGGCCTCGAAGTCGGAGACGATGCGCTTGGCAGCGTCCCGGCCCTTGGTGGTGCGCAGGACCTTCGCCCAGGTGGAACCCGCAGAAACGCGCTCGTCGCCCTTCAGGACGCGCAACCTATGCGTAATCGGCGCACTGTCTTTCGCGTCTTTGTGCGATGCACGATCCAACTCGCCAAGGTCGAACAAGGCGGGCTGTTCTACAGCTTTCGACCGGGGCCGAACCTCCGGCACATGCGCCGGCAATAGGGTCATCTGAGAGGCGGAAACCATGTCACCGACCCCCGAGAACGACGGCGAGGGCCGTCACGATCAGCACCAGCATGGGCACGGCCAGGACAGCCAGAGCGGCGCCCGTGCCGAAAGTGGCAGGGCCAACCACGGAATGGTCATCCCCTTCCCCACCCGCGCTCTCGAACGGCGCCCCGCGGCCCGGCAGAATGGCCGTCATGGTGGACTGGAGAAGTCCGACCCGGCGGCGGGTGCCCGGAAGCGCTTGACCCGCGATCCAATCCCTCATGGTGCCTCCGAAATCTGTGGTGTCCGGGTGTGGGGCCTGCCCGCCCTGCGCATGTCCGGCGGCGTGATCCGCATGCAGGTCGAGGAGCCGCCCGCCCCGCGGCCCCGCCTGGAGTTGGTCTATTCGGTCAACCGCGACGAGCGGGGAGAGCCATGACGGCCCTCCCCGACCGCGCTACCATCGGCCGTGTCACCAACCCGATGGAGCAACCCAATGTCGGAAATCACGTTCGAGGACATCGTGCATGCGGAACTGGCCGCGCTCCGCGAACTCTCCATGGCCTTGCTGCTGATGCAGGCGCGCCGCTCAACGGACGCGCGCGCAGACCTTTCGGAGATGCTCGACCTGATCGAGCAACGGATGGGGGCGTACCAGCCTCCCCGGTGCAGCGAGCGTCGCGCCGAATACATCCGCCAACGCGCGATAGCAGCGGTGCAATCCGTCATGGGCGAGGTCCGTCTTTCACTGGATCGGCCGGGTCCAGGCTGAGTTCCCACCCGATCACCGGGGCAACCACCATGGTGGGGCGCTGCCCGAAGTCCATTCCGACAACGATGTCGGGCGGGCGGCGCCCAGCCCCCTCGATGAACCACAGCAGCAGTTGGCCGATGAGCCTTCGCATTCACGCCGCCCCCTGGTTGGGGTGGGCGGGCGTTGACTTGCGGCGGGGGGGGCGCTTGGGGCGCCGCAAAGTGCGCGCAGCGATCATCTCAGCCTTGCTCGGCGTGGATACCCCCGCCTCCCAACGCGATACCTTTGCCTGAGAAACCCCCAGCAGTTCGGCAAACGCCGTCTGGCTGATGCCCAGGTCTTTCCGAATGCGAGCGATTTCTTCCATGAAGGCACTATGCGATACGAATAGCGCCCTTGTCAACGCACATCGCATAGCATTTCTATGCATACTGCATGGCATGGATACGCCAGCTAAACGCCTGAAGGCAGCGCGCGAGAAAGCAGGGTTTGGAAACGCCACCCTGGCCGCAAAGCAAAACCGGTGGACGGTCTCGACCTATCTCGGGCACGAGAACGGTTCGCGGGATTTCGACCGCGAACAGGCGAAGAAGTACGCCAAAGCCTTCCGCACCACGGCGGCGTGGTTGATGACCGGCGAAGGCGAGGCCAGCACTGCGCAGATGATACCGGTTGTCGGCTACATCGGGGCAGGCGCCGAGATCACACCATTCGACGACCATGAGAAGGGCGCATCCCTCGAAGAGGTCGAGGCGCCTCCTGGCGCCGGAGACAGCGTCGTCGCGGTGATCGTCCGGGGCGACTCGATGTACCCCGCCTATCGCAACCGCGATGAAATCTACTATGAGCGTTACGATGGCCCGCCGATTGACCTCATCGGGCGCGAGTGCATCGTCAAGCTGGCGGACGGGCGCATGTACATCAAGACGCTCGCGGCCGGCTCCGAACCAGGACTGGTGACGCTGCTGTCATTCAACTTCCCGCCGATCACCGACGTTCCGATTGAGTGGGCGGCCCCGGTTAAGTGGGTGCGGAAGAACTGAACCACGCTCGGCGCGGCACAACGCCCCCAGCTCGGATCATTATTCATATAGAATAGCCTACCGCGATCCTGTCATACTCGCATCGGTGGCGCTCGATGGTGGGCGATCATGCGGGGGTATGCGTTGATCATGAAGGCTGGGCTGATAGCTGCTGCTGCGGCGTGTTTTCTGGCCGTCGCTTGCGGCGACGGCACCCACGCGGCGACCGAGAGGGACGTCTTCAACGCCTACTTCTACTTCCCCGGCAGCGATGGGAAGCAGGTCTATCTTGGGAAGGTTGCTGGCATCAGCGCGTGCCAGTCGGCGGCGCGATCCTATGCGTTCCAGGCGAACATGAGCCGATCAGCGGAGTGGAGCTACATCTGCTGCCGTGAGGCCAACGGATCGTCCTGCTACGACAAGCACCGCTAAGCCCGCGCGGTTGAGGTGAGGGGGGGCGAGGACAGCAGAAAAGTGTTTCTCATAAGTGCATGTCTTATGTGATGTCTGATTAACGGAACCGAGGGAGCGCAGATTGTCTGATCCAGTTATCGATCTGAACATTAAGTTTGTTCCTGATAATGTTGCCATATGGCGCATCTATCCAGGGACAAAGAAGGATTTTGTCAAACAGTTCATCAAAGATGAGTGCGTCTTTCTTGAGCTTCCGGGGCTTGATCTTGAGAAGGGCGATCTTCGCGGAAGAGTAAAAATTGATCCTAAGATCGCAAAATCAAAAGCTTTAGCGGAATGGTACCTTTCCAATCCTAAAGATCGAAAATCTCAGCCGTCATCCAATGTCGCCGACTACATAGATAATTATAATAAGCGTTCTGTTGGATCATCGTACAGCAACTTTGAGCGCCTTTTTAAGAAGGCCAAGGTTGGTGACATAGTTGTCGTGCCGGAAGAGTCGGGGTTTCAGTCAAAGCTGTACATCGGCGAGATTGTGTCTGAATATTCTGTTGATGACAGTATAGCGGTTAGGCAGTTTGGCATCCATAAAGTACCATTTCGCAAAGTTAAGTGGCTGAGGGTTGACTTTGAAAAACGACATGTCCCCGTAGATCTTTCTTACCAGCTTCGAGGCCGTCGAACGGTACGTAGCGTTTCAGTTGATGACTATGGCCTATACATTTTCCGGCAAGCATATCAAAATTTTGTATTCAAAGAGCAAGGTCAGATGCTTTTTGAAGGGCCAGCCTATGACAATGATCCGGAAACTGCAATTCCAGGGATTATCGTATTGCAGTACGCACTTGCCGCTGCCAATGCGAAGGTTCTAGGGCACGAGCGCGAACTATCACTGAGGAGCTTTGATCAGCTAAGAAAGTCAAGCTATCGACGTCATGACGTTCTAAGCTTTGAGATGTCCTTTGCTTCTCCGGGAAGTTATCGGGTTTGGCATGGCTCGGTCAGGGCTCTCTTGCTTGCGCTTGCCCTTGTCGCCGTTGCCGGCACAGACCTTTCAGCCAGCGAGGCGCAAAAGGCAGTAGTGCAGAATGATCAATCGCAAGGTCTTAGCGCTCATGTTATAAAGGTGCGCGAGGATTATAAGGATCTTATGGAGAGCATAACCCCAAGGGAATTTGAAAGGCTTAAGGAAGAACGCAAGAAAGCAGAAAACGGCGTTGGGTTTAAGGAAAGAACGAAGGTAAAAAAATGAGTAACGGACCGAACAATGCAAGCTGGAAGGGGACTTTGCTGGCTGGTGCCACAGTTGTCATTTCGGCGGCTTTGTCCGGCGTCGCCGCTTACGTCGCCACATGGAATATTGAAGCGCAGAAAATCGAACTCGAAGGGGCTCAGGGCCTGGAGCAGGATTTCCAGGCCGAGCTGACAAAGATATTGATAGGTGCACGCGAATTCATGGTTGAATATGCTGAGACGGGAAAAGTTGATGGCGCAAGTCGTAAGGAATTAATGAAGGCAATCCTCAATATGCACGTTTTATTTCATCCTAAAACAGGGCGGTGGCCAAGCAAATATGAAGCCGATGGAAAGGAGATTGTAAACATTCTTGTTTCCTACCGAGAAATGATACAAAAGGCGGAGAGTCGAGGGGAAATTGAAGGAGCGAATGAGATATTCTATGCTCTGCTTGATAAGAAGGATAAATTATTCACAAAAATGCGGAACGATACACAACTGAGCATTTGGCGCTTTGTTCCGCTATCAAGCTAGAACGACATTGAGTTATCGGTAGCGCTACCAGGGCGCCTTCGGGCGCCCTTCGCGTTTCCGGGCCGCGCGCACATATGCGAGTAATAATGTTGCCGGAACTCAACCATAACGGCATTATGCGAAGCCAGCCCCGGTGCTTACCCACCCTGGGGCCGTGCCGGTGATCGCGCTGACCCAGCAGCGTGCCGGGCGGGGGACATTGCGCTCGCTGGGGCGGCCGGGGGCGTGAGCCGGTCGGGAGCGCCAGCGATCGGGGCTGGCGCTCAACCTACAGCGGGATCACCGCAAGTTCGCAATCTTCACGCTTCTATCTGTGGCACTTGCCCGAACCGCGCAAGGAATACCGGCTCGCTGTAGTCCCCAGCCTCCGAGTCAGCTTCCGTCCGCACGACGTCGACGCCGATCACGCGGCCTGTAGCCATGATGCGCTGCGCGCGGACTCGGCCCGCATCTGCGGTGTTCACCCTTATCGCCGCCGCTGGGGTAAGCGCTCCCTTCGCACCGCTGACGTAGGGTTGGACGATGAACTGTGTCTGCATAGCCATGAATAGCCCCATCACATAGGAATGGCGGCGAGTTCGCACTCGCTGCCAACGCCAAAACTGCGCACGAACGTCTCGAAGGCCGTGCGCTCCTCCTCCTCCGGCTCGCGGACCAAGAGCGCGTCGCGCCGCTGGCTTTGTGGGCTTCCCAGCAGCAGCCGAGCGCCGATCTCGCGCGCCTTTCCCGCGTCGAGGGCCGACACAACGACTCGGCGACGAGCGCACTCCACGACGTAAATTTCACGAACAGCCTGCACAGGCATCGGCGCCTCCACGTTGAATGTTCCCATTACGTTCTCACTGTGCACGAACGCCGTCAATGGAGATCAGGTTCCGTCCAAAACAAAATTCTATTCGTATCGCATAGTTCAGGATTGACGACCGCTATTCGATTTGCGTAGCATTACCCCACACCCACCCGAACGGATGCCCCGTAGCCCGGATGGGTGGTTCCTCCCAGACTTGGCCGGAGCGCGGTGCGTCGGCCCCTCTGGGCGAGTGGGAGATTGCAAGGAATGATCGTTCAGGGGTTTGCCGATCTTGTCGGGCGCCTGCGCGGCCATCCTTTTGCCGCTGGGGAAGCTCGTATCTACGACCGCCGCCAGCACGGTTACACGCACACGTTTGAGGCGTTGGTTGTGGCCCTTCGCTCTCTTCATGAACTCTCGCGCGTTTCGGACCAAGAGTTAGTTGCGTTCGCGGAAAAGAAAGTCTTGAAGAAGCGTTACATGGTGTCCGGAGAGCGTCTTTGGGTTCACGAGTGGGACGCGCCGACATCAGCAAGGCCAGTGCACCTCTTCAAAGCGGAGAAGGTCGGCTTTGCGCTGGACTACGATTTTGAATTGTGGTGCGAGAGTTGCCAACAGTTCAGCGAATTCAATGAATTCGCGATTGGTGACCGCCTTTATGGGCATAACGGGCACGCCGCCGTCTGCAAGCGATGCCTTCATCAAATCCGGAACTTCGGAAATCTGGTCGGAAAGTACGAGATCAAAGCTCTGTGCTTTTCGGAAATCCGCTTCCTCATCTCTGAAATCGAAACACTCTGCAAGGAAAACGACCATGAAGACCACCGCCGATCTGCGCAGGATGCTGATCGAAGACTTTCAGGCCCTTCGGTCGGGGAATATCACCCGCTCGGAGGCCCGCACCCGTGCCTACCTCGCCAAGCAGATCGTCGACACGATGAAGCTGGAGATGATCGCGGCTGCGGCGAACACCAACAAGTTCGATCCGGTGGTGATCGAGGTGGACAGCCCCTCCCCGCTTACAGTGCTCGCCGCCGAGTGATCATGGCCCGCGAAGCAAGGAGCGCCTGAGCGATGTCCCGCCAGGAACGCGACCTCCTCGACGCCCTGCGCCGCGCCTTCCCCGGCTGGTAGCCGCCCCACCCCATAGCCGCGCTCCGGCGCCTCCGCCCCTAACGGCTTGGCCGCAGGGGCTTGAGGGGTCGTGGAAACCAACCGTGGGAACAACCCAATGAGCACCGCGCCCAGCACCGAACTTGCCGTCCTGCCGCCCGCTCTTGTGCCGGCCACAGTCTTCGCCCCCGGCGGCGTCGAGACGATCCTGACCAAGCTGGAGGCGGACGTGCGCACCGCCGCCAAGGATCTCGACATCAGCACCGACAAGGGCCGGAAGGCAATCGCCTCCCTCGCCTACAAGGTGGCGCGCAGCAAGACCGCCCTGGACGACATGGGCAAGGGCTTAGTGGAGGAGACGAAGAAGCAGGTTGCGCTGATCGACGCCGACCGCCGTGTGATCCGGGACCGCCTGGACGCGCTGAAGGACGAGGTGCGCAAGCCGCTGGACGATTTCGAGGCAGCTGAGAAGGCGCGCATCGAGCGGCACGAGGCCGGTATCGCCGATATCCAGGCCATGCCGCTGTTCTCTGGCGAACGCACGACGGATGACATCGCCGCCCGGCTGGCCGAGGCCCAGGCCGTCGACACCAGCGGCTTTCAGGAGTTCATGGCCCGCGCCGAGAAGGCCAAGGAAACCGCCGTCGCTACGCTGACCGCCGCCCTGGAGAACAGCCGCGCCCGCGACGCCGAGCGCGCAGAACTGGAGCGCCTGCGCCGCGAGGCGGAGGAACGCGCGGCCCGCGAGGAAGCTGAGCGGATCGAGCGCGAGAAGCAGGAAGCCGCCGCCCGCGCCGCCGAGCAGGCCCGCCGCGAGGCCGAGGAGAAGGCCCGCCGGGAAGCGGAAGAGGCCGAGCGCCGGGCCGCCTCCGAGCGGGAGCGGATCGAGCGTGAAGCGCGCGAGGCCCAGGAGCGGGCGGAGCGGGCGGAGCGCGACCACATCGAGGCTGAGCGCCGGGCGGAGGAGGACCGCAAGGCCGCGGAAGAACGCGCCCGACAGCGCGAGGAGGCCGCCGCGCGCCAGGAGCGCCAGCGGATCGAGGATGAGCGAAAGGCCGAGGAGGAGGCGCAGCGCCGCCGCGAGGCGGACCGCACTCACCGGGCCACGGTGAACAAAGCCGCCGTCGCCGCCCTGGTCACCGCCGGGCTGTCCGATGCCGCCGCGAAGACCGCCATCACGGCCATCGCCAAGGGCTCAGTTCCGCACGTGGCTATCGCCTACTGACCCTCTCCGCCTTCGCGCGCTTCGGCCGGCATGGGTGACCCCAGCCGGCTTGGGGCGTCAGAGGAAGCCCCTCCCCGCCGTCCAGCCCTGGCAGGTCGTTACGGCGGGTCCACTGGTCGGCGGGCGTGCAGGTCGCCCGCCGGCCCTCTTCTCCCAGAAGGGACCATCCATGGCCTACACCCCAAAAGACCTCAGCGTCCTGTCCTACGCCAACGGCTTCACGCTGTGGCACTACACGACGCCGGACGCTGCCGCCCAGGTGAACGAAATCGGCTACTTCAGCGG
>NZ_JBHSLC010000014.1:0-42921 GCF_042657465.1 Azospirillum himalayense
CCAGGGCGACGCGGCGGCGCTGGCCGAGCGTGGCCGGCTGTGCGAGCGCGCCGGCTTGGTGGAGCGGGCGGCGGCGCTGCTGCAACGGGCGCTGGCCGCGCGCCCGGACGACGGGGACTCCTGGGTGGCGCTCGGCCGCGCCGCGCTGCGGCGGGGTGATGCGGCGTGGGCCGGCCGCTGCGCGCGTTGGGCGCTGCGGCTCGCCCCCGGTCTGCCCACCGGCCTGCTGCTGGCCGGCGCGGTTCGCGAGGGGCAAGGGGCCGATGGCAAGGCGCTGGCCTTCTATGACCGGGCGATCGCCGCTGCACCGGGCATCGGCACGGGCTTCTCCCGCCGGGCGATATTGCTGCTGCGCCGGGCCGTGGGCGACGCCCCGCCGCCGCGCCAACCGTCGGGCAAGCGGCGTCTGTCGGTGTCCACGCTCGGCCACGCCGGGCGGTTCGGCAACCAGCTCCTGCAATACGGGTGTCTGCGCGTCTGCGCGGAGCGGAACGGGATGGAGCTGGAAACGCCGGAATGGATCGGACGCCATCTCTACGGCCTGGACGACCCGCTTCCCGGCCCGCCGCTGCCCAGCCTGCACGAGGAGGACTGCGGCGTTCCGGCGCTGCTGGACGGGCGGACGCTGTCGGGCGCGGGCGGTCATGACGTGGTCGGCTATTTCTGCGGCGACACCACGCCGCTGGCGCCGCACCGCGCGCGGTTCCGCGCCCTCTTCACGCCGGTCGGGGCGGTGGCGGAGCGGGCCGCGGCGGCGCTGGACGGGGTGCGGGCGCGCGGGCGGACCCTGGTGGCGATCCATCTGCGCCGCGGCGATTTCGGCCGGAACGACCGGTTCTGGATCGCCCCGGAGGCTTGGTATCTCGACTGGCTGGCCGAGCTGTGGCCCAGTTTGGACCAGCCGGTGCTCTACCTCGCCACCGATGCGCCGGAACTGGCGGACCGCTTCGCCCGCTACCGCCCCGTCCTCGCCGAGGATCTGGGGGCGCCGCTGCCGGGGGTGGAGTTCTTCACCGACCACTGGATCCTGTCGCGGGCCGACCACGTCGCCGTGTCCAACAGCTCCTTCTCGGTGACGGCTGCGCTGCTCAACCCGGCGCTGCGCGCCGCCCTGCGCCCCGACCGCGAACGGGCGCGGCTGGTGCCCTTCGATCCCTGGAACGGGCCGGTCCTGCTGCCCTGACCGGCGTCAGCCTTGACGGCGGACGTAGAGCGCGTCGCCCCAGCTGTGATGGTAGGAGCTGATCTCGGCGACGCGGTCGAAGCCGTGGGCGAACAGGATGTCGTCCACGTCGGCGGCGAGGCCCGAGCCTTCATACAGCTCCGCGTAGCTCACCTCGGTCACCACCGCGTCGAACCGGGGCAGCAGGCTGTGGCAGCCGTTCAGAATCCGGCATTCCGACCCCTGCGCGTCGATCGCCAGCACGTTGAACCCCTCCGGCGCGAGGCCGTGGGACGCCAGCAGGTCCGGCAGGGTCCGGGTCTCCACCTCGATGACCTCGTCGATGGTGATGTGGGGATAGACGGTCAGATGGCCGGTCGGCTCCAGCAGGGAGCTGGACTGGCGGCTCGACATGCGGGAAAAGCGCGCCCGCCCGGCCCGGTCGGACACCGCGGCGTTCAGGCAGACGACATCGCCATGGCCGGCGAAACGGGCCTTGAGCGTGGCGAAGGTCGCCGGGTCCGCCTCGACGAACAGGACGCGGTCGGCGCCGGCCTCCCGGTAGTTGGCGTATTCCTCGCCCTCATGGGCGCCGACATGGATGATCCCGCGCGGCACGACTCCATGGCGGGGGAACAGGTCCTTGTAGCGGAACATGCCCTGGCTGCGCGCGAACAGCCGGTTCCAGTGCCGCGGGGCGACCGCCATGTGCGTGCCGCCGCGCCCGTCCTCCGGCGGCGTGCCGCGGAATTCCAGATTGCGGTCGGCGAAGCGGAACAGCGAATAGCCGTTGGCCTGCAGGCGCGCGTACAGCGCGGCCAATTGCCCATCGGCCTCGGCCTCCTCGAACTGAAGGAAGTCGATGCGGCGCAGGCGCAACAGATCGGCAGCATTGTCCAGCACCGCCAGGGCATCGCCGCAGCCGTCCAGAACCAGCCAGTCGATCTGGCGCGGCCCGACCGGACCGCACCATGCATCGAGTCCCGGTGGGGAAGACGACAGGGCGAAGCATCTCCGGCCGGTGGCGGCGTCGGTCCAACGCCCGGCACCGGTTCCGACCGCCACCAGAATGGCTTCGGGCGGCAGGAAGGCTTTCTGAAGCGAAAGACCGGGAAGGGGAAGCGTTTCGTGCTGCATCTGATCACCGTCCTGGGCCTGATTGACAGTCCCAAGGGATGATCGCAGCCGCTTCCCGTCGCCTTGGCACGGTGGCCATTGTGGAAGCGGACGAGGGGCGGGTCAACGGCGCCGCCCCGTTCACATTGGCCTTGGCCGCACCGGCTTGCGGCGTCAGGCCGCGCGGTGGAGGAAGCCCAGATGCTGCGGCGCCAGGGTGGAGGCCCACTCCTCCGCCGCGTCCTGCGCCTCGCGGCGGGTGGCGAACCAGCGGGCGTCGGGGGTCCAGCTCAGCCCCTCATGCTCCGCGTGCCAATTCCACCAACCGTCGGTGGCCTCGCAGACCGTCAGCATCACGCCGTACGCGGATTCCAGGGCGCGGGCGCCGGTCTTAGCCTTTTCGTTATGCCAGTCCATAAGCGTTACTCCAGATGTCCTGCCTTTCGGCATAGCATAGTTCGGTAGACGAACAAAACCAAAAACGGAGGAGGCTGCTCGGGATTGCCGCTCCGGACGCTGCGTCCCCTCACTCCGGTAAGGACGCAAACGCCGCGGGCTGCGTGACTATTCCATGGCGCGCGCGGCGCGCGCGTTGGATGGCGCGATGTCCCAGCCGGACGGTCATGATTCCCAGGGCGATTCCCACGGCGTCCCCGGCCAGATCGGACAGGCTGGCCTCGCGTCCCGGAACGAAGGATTGCGCCACCTCGATGGCGCCGCCGAGCGCGAAGACCGCCAGCACCGCCAGGACGGCGGCGCGCCGGCTGGCGCTGGCCAGGATGCCGAGCAGGGTGAGGAGCCCGAAGGCCCCGGCATGCACCAGCTTGTCGAAGCCGTAAAGGCCGCTGGGCGCCAACTGCGGTTGCAGCGCGGCCCAGAAGGCGATCCCCGTGAGGCCGAGAAGGGCGCAGAGCGCGAGCCGGCGCCAAACAAGGGGAAGTGGGCGGAACGTCATGACGGCCTCCTGCGACGAAGGCCATCCTGCGCGGAACAGTCTCAATAGCCGGTTAACCGCCCGATGTCCGCGCTGTGACATCAGGCGGGCAAGGCCCGGTTCAGGAGCCGGTCGCCAGCCCCATGGCAATGCCGCGCGCTTCGGTGAAGGCGGCGCGCTGCTGCACCAGCGTCCCGTCGGCGTAGACGCCCCAGCCGCTCTGCGAGCCGGTGGCGTGGTAACGGATTTCAATCCGGCGGTGACAGTCCTGCATCACGAAGTGACAGGGACTGATCTTCTTCCACATGGACACCATCGGCATGTCGGGCACCCATCCAAGCGATGAATTACGATGACTGTACCAATGGCCGATTATGGTTGCCGTGATATTAACGAGACGGCGTCCGATTCCCGCGCAAAATAGGTAGTGGCCTGTTCAGGCATGGTTTTTCGGAGTTTCCGGGCATCCGGGAGCGTCCTGGACCGGCTTTCCGGGGAGGGCATATGCCCGATGGGAGGACGTGCCTCGGACTTCATTGGTTAATATTCTACTAACGGACGGGTAGCCGGCCCGCCAACGATAGGGTAGGGTTGCTCATCTCAATCACCTTCGAGAGTGACTGGACGATGCAATCGGTCTCCATCTTTCTGATCGACGCCAACAAACTTTTCCGCGAAGGCATGAAGGCCCTCTTCTCGGAAGGGGAGTTCCGCATCACGAAAGAGGCCGCCAGTTTCAGCGACGTACCGCCGCCGGGCATGATGGAGGGCGACACGCCCGAGCTGATCATGATGGACCCGGCTTCCGCCAACGGCACGGTCCAGGCCGTCACCGTCCTGCGGGAGCAGTATCCGAGCGCGCGGCTCGTCCTTCTGGCCAGCCACCTCGACGCCCAGGAAATGGCCAACGCCATCCAGGCCGGCGCCGACGCCTTCCTGATGAAGGACATCTCCCCGGCTGCGCTGGCGCAGTCGCTGCGTCTGGTGATGATCGGCGAAAAGGTCTTCCCGACCCACCTCGCCGCCCTCCTCATCACCGGCAAGGCCGGCGCCAACACCAGCGCCAACGGCCCGACCGCGGCCAAGGGCCTGTCCCAGCGCGAGACGCAGATCCTGGAGCGCCTGCTGCAGGGTGACAGCAACAAGATGATCGCCAATCATCTGAACATCACCGAAGCGACGGTGAAGGTTCACCTGAAGAGCCTGCTGCGCAAGATCAACGCCTCCAACCGCACCCAGGCGGCCATCTGGGCGCTGGAGAACGGGTTCGGCGGCAAGGTGGAAAAGCCGATGGAAGCCGTCGCCTAAGGTTCAGGACGCCGCGCCATCCCGGAATCCGGTGACTTCGACGCCTGACACGCTGGAACGGTCAGGCTGGAAAAGTCAGAACGAAGCGGGTTCCGGGGCGGCCGCCCTGATTGGGGCGGTCGATCTCCAGCTTTCCGCCGAGCTGGCGCACCAGACCGTGCACCAGGGTCATGCCCATGCCCTGCCCCGACCCGGCGGGCTTCATGGTGCCGGCGCCGTCCGGCAGACCGGTTCCGTCGTCGGTCACCGTCAGCCGGCGGTCGTTTCCGCAGGCTTCGAAGCGGACCGTCACCGTCCCCTGCTGTTGCGCGCCGAAGGCGTGCTTCAGGGCGTTCAGCACCAGCTCCGTCACGATCAGCCCCATGGACGAGGCCTGCGCGGCGGGCATCGGGATTCCGTGCGCGGCGTCGATGACCAGGGTGCAGCGGCCCGAATCGATGAAGGCGCCGGTCAGGCTTTCCCCCAGCCGTTGCAGATAGTCGGCCGCGTCGAGCGTGGCGAGGTCGTTGCGCGTCGCCTCGAACAGGCGGCGCTGCACCAGCGCCATCGCCTGGATTCGTGAGAAGGCCTGCTCCACCGCCTTGCGCGCCGCCGGGTCGGTGACCGTGGCGGTCTGCATCGACACCAGCCCGTGCAGAAGCTGGAAACTGTTCATGATGCGGTGGCTCATCTCGTGGGCCACCAGCTCGCTGCGGCGGGCCTCGTCCAGCGCCGCGGCCAGGCCCTGCGCCGCCCGCTTTTCCGCGTCGATGTCGCTGACCACGGCGACGACGCCGGTGATCCGCCCGTCGCCGTCGCGCAACGGGGCCGCCGACACGCGCGTCCAATGCTCCGTCCCGTCGGCGGCACGGTGCAGGAAATCCATGCCGGGCACCACGATCTCGCCCCGCAAAGCGCGCGCGCCCGAGAAATCCTTGCGCTCGACCGGACGCCCGTCGGGGTGGAAGGCGCGCCAACGCGACGCCTCCCGGTCGTCGGCGGAGGGCAGGGAGCCGTTCGTGTAGTCGCGCATCAGCCGGTTGTTGCGGGTGGTGCGGCCCTGCGCGTCGTAGACGGCGACGCCGACCGGCAGATGCTCCAGAACCGAGGACAGCAGCGCCTCGCTGGACTGGCGCTCCCGCTCCGTCCGGTCCCGCTCGATCAGCAGGGCGACGGTGTGGGTCAGCAGATCCACCGTTTCCAGATCCGGCGGGCCGGGGACGCAGGGGACGGCGTGGAAGATGGTGAAGGTGCCCAGGATCGCACCGCTGACCGCGCGGATCGGGGTGGACCAGCAGGCGGCGATGCCATGCTCGCGCGCCAGCGCGTGGTGGGGCGCCCAGTGCGGGTCCAGCGCGACATTCTCGACCACCACCCGTTTTCCACTGTGGGCGGCCTGACCGCAGGAGAGGGCTTGCGGGCCGATCGCTGATCCGTCCATCGCCCGCGCGCAGGAGTCCGGCAGGCCCGCCGCCACGCCGAGGCGCAGGGTAAGGCCGTCCTCGTTCACCAGGAAGATGGCCGCCCGCGCGCCGAGCTGTTCGGCGCCCGCCCGGACCAGCAGGGCCAGCACCTCGTCCAGCCCGGCGCCGCCGATCGCCCGCTCCAGGGCGGTCTTCTGGGCGAGCAGCAGCCGTTCCGATCGTCGGACGCCGCCGCTGTCCCGCTCCGCCCCATGATCGTCCACTGTGCCGTCGCCTTTGCGCTTGATGCCGCACCCCGCGGGGCCACGGCATGGTACGCGTCCACCCCCAGCCGCGCCAGAGAATGCGGCTATGGCTTTGGGCGAACGCAAAATTCGCGCGGACATGTCCGCGTCGGTCGGTGTCGTCAGTTGGTCTCTTCGGGGTAGGGGGGCGAGGTGCGCCAGGAGAACAGCGTCATCGCCCGGTAGCTCTGCTCCCCCGACAGGCCGTAGGCCGGCTCCGTCGAGGCGACCAGGGCGCCGCTCCGGTTGTCGTAGGCGAAGGCGGAGAATTTCGCGACCGCCTGGTTCTCGGTGGAGCTGTAGACCGACGCTTCCGGCAAGGTGATCGTGCCGGGCAGGGTGATCGGGGGAATGCCCAGCACCGTTTTGCTCTGGTTCACCGACAGGGCGCCCAGCCGGATCTCGATGATCGTGTCGGCGGCGGCCCGGTCGGGGACGAGGCGGATGCCCTGGCGCAGCAGCGATTCCTTGATCGCGCTTGCGGCGTATTTGGCGTCGGTGCCATCGAAGTTTCCGGTGTCCAGAAAGGCCCGCTTGTCCGCCGGCAGGTCCAGCCGCAGGCGGTCGGCGGCGTTGTCGGCGGCGCTGGAGATCAGGAGCTGTTCGGTGGCGGTCCGGGACGGAAGGCTTTCCTTCACATCGGTGCATCCGGCGGCCAGGGCCGCGGCGGCCGCCAGCGCTGCAAGGATCATCGGTCTGTTGCGGGGCATTCGGGTCCTCGTGCTTTTCGCCTCCGGCTTCTCAGGTTCGCCCGGGCTGGGCAAGGGAGAGATTTGTGACCGGTCCCGCACACCGCAGAACACACTGGGCAAAAAAAAGCCACGCACGGGAACCGTGCGTGGCCTGAGTCTAGGGAGGAAACGCCCTATAGAGCGTGCTGCCGAGGCAGCAAAACAAAGATAGGGCCGGGGAAGCGTTCTGTCCAGGGGTTATGTAAACGTTTTCATCTCGGCGATGCTTTCGCAGCGCTGTTACGCCGTCACCACGGTACTGACCGGACGCTTCAGGACGCGCAGCGCCACCGCCGTGGTGAGCGTCCCGGCGACCAGCGCCACGACGTAGCCAGCCAGATGGGTGACGGCGTTGGGGATGGGCAGGACGAAGATGCCGCCATGCGGAACCTTCAGCTCCGCCCCGATGCCCATGGAGATGGCGCCGGTCAGCGCCGCGCCGAGCACCAGCGCCGGGATGACGCGCAGCGGGTCGCGGGCGGCGAAGGGGATGGCGCCCTCGGTGATGAAGGCGATGCCCAGGATGCCCGCGGCGTTGCCGGCCTCCCGCTCCTCCCGGGTGAAGCGGTCGGCGAACAGCTTGGTGGCGAGGGCGATGCCCAGCGGCGGCACCATGCCGGCGGCCATGGCCGCGGCCATCGGGGTGTAGACCTGGGAGGCGATCAGGCCGGTGGAGAAGGCGTAGGCGGCCTTGTTGACCGGCCCGCCCATGTCGAAGGCCATCATTGCACCGATCAGCAGGCCGAGCAGGATCGCGCTGCTGCCCTGCATGCCCTTCAGCCAAGTGCTCAGCGTCGCCAGGGCCTCGGCCACCGGGGCGCCGACCACGTAGATCATGGCGAGGCCAGTGATCAGCGAGCCGAGCAGCGGCAGGATCAGCACCGGTTTCAGCCCCTCCAGATTCTTGTGCAGCTTGATGTTGCGGTTGAGGAAGCTGGTGGCGTAGCCGGCGATGAAGCCCGCGACGATGCCGCCGAGGAAGCCGGCGCCGAGGTTGGCGGCCAGGATTCCGCCGACCATGCCCGGCGTGATGCCCGGCCGGTCGGCGATTGAAAAGGCGATGTAGCCGGCCAGCGCCGGGACCATCAGCGCGAAGGCGCCCTTGGCCCCGATCTGGAACAGCGCGTTGCCCAGCGTGCCCTGCTGGCTGTCCTCGAACACGTAGATGCCGCCGAGCGCGAAGGCGATGGCGATCAGCAGGCCGCCGGTCACCACGAAGGGCAGCATGAAGGACACGCCGGTCATCAGATGCTTGTAGGGGCCGCTGCGCTGCGCCGCCGCCGGCTCCGCCTTGCCCGCCGCCACGCTGTCGGCTGGCGCCGGGGCGGCGCCGTGGGGCTGCGCCTCGGCCAGGGCGCGTTCGACCAGGGCGCGGCCGTCGTTGATGGCGGGCTTGGTGCCGCTCTTGAAGACGCGCTTGCCGGCGAAGCGGGCGAGATCGACCTGCGTGTCGGCGGCGATCAGCACCACGTCGGCCTCGCGGATCTCCTGCTCGGTCAGCGTGTCGCGGGCGCCGACCGAGCCCTGGGTCTCGACCCGCACGGCGTGGCCCAGCGCCTGGGCGGCCTGCTGGATGCCCTCCGCCGCCATGAAGGTGTGGGCGATGCCGGTGGGGCAGGAGGTGATGGCGACGATCTTCTTCGTCTCCGTCCGGACCGGGGCTTGGGCCGGGGCGGCCAACGCCTGTTCCAGCACCGCCCGCGCGTCGCGCAGCACGGCGTCGAGCGCCGCGGCACTGCGCTTCAGCCCGGCGAAGCGCTCCTCGCCGAGATCGCCGGAGCCGACGAGGATGACCCCCTGCGCGCCCTGCGCCGCCCCGGCGGGCAGCGTGTTGCGGACGCCGAGGCTGGAGCGCACCTCCACCTGTATGGTGTGGCCGAGCGCCGCCGCGGCCTTGCGCAGCGCTTCGGCGGCCAGGACGGCCTGGGTGCTGAGATCGCCCGCCGCGATCACGGCCAGCATGTTCGCCATGGTTTCCTCCCGAGCGGTCGCCCGCTCCCCGTTCATTAAAGCGTTGATATGTCGACCTGTCCGGCCAGGGCGCGGACCGCGTCCGCCCCCGGCAGGTTGGGTCCGAAGCAGCCGAGCTTCGCCGTGGCGAAGGCCACGGACAGGCGGGCGATGCCCTCCAGCGGCGCGTCCGCGCCGAAGGCGGCGATCAGCCCCGCCACCATGGCGTCGCCGGCCCCCACCGTGCTCAGCGCGTTGACCGCCGGCAGCCGGGCGTGCAGCGCCGGGCCGTCGGCCACGAACAGCGCGCCGTCCGCCCCCAGCGAGACCACCACGACCGCCACGCCGTTCCGGTGCAGGCCGCGCGCCGCCTCCAGCAGGTCGGCGGTGGCGGGCAGGGGCGCGCCGGCCCAGGCCTCCAGCTCGTGCCGGTTCGGCTTGATGCAGAAGGGCAGGTCCGGGGCGGCCAGCGCCGCCGCCAGCGGCGGGCCGCTGCTGTCCAGCACGACGCGGGCGCCCTGGGCGCGCAGGTCCGCCGTCAGCGTCGCGTAGCTGTCCGCCGGTAGCCCGTCCGGCAGGCTTCCCGCCAGCAGGACCGGCGTGCCGGGCAGCACCAGCTCCCGCAGGGTGCGGCGGACGCGGTCGAGCGCGTCGGCGTCGGCGTCGGCGGTCAGGCCGGGCAGGTTGAGGTCGGTGGTGTCGGCGGCGGCGAGGTCGGCGATCTTGACGTTGACGCGCGTCTCGCCGGGCAGCCGGACGAAGCGGTCGGCGATGCCCTTGGCGGCGAACAGCGCCTCGAAGGCGGCGGCGTTGCCGCTGCCCAGCAGGCCGGTGGCGACGACGGGCGTGCCCCAGTCGGCGAGGCAGCTCGCCACGTTCACGCCCTTGCCGCCGGCGTTGCGCCGCACGGCGCTGGCCCGGTGCACATGGCCGGGGCGCAACGCCTCGACCGTGATGGTCTGGTCGATGGCCGGGTTCAGCGTGACGGTGACGACGGGCCGGATGTCTTCTTCGCGCGTGCTCATGCCTCACCTCCGTCGAGCGCGCGCACCGCGTCGGCTGTCTCGCACTCCAGCGCCCGTTGTGCGGCGTCCTTCAGGGCGGACAGGTCGCTGCCGCGCAGCCGGTCCTTCACGGCGGGAATGTCGCGCGGCGTCATCGACAGCTCGCGCACGCCGAGCCCGGTCAGCAGGGCCGCGCCGAACGGGTCGCCGGCGATGCCGCCGCAGACGCCGACCCAGCGGCCGTGCCGTTCCGCCCCCTCCACCGTCAGGCGGATCAGCCGCAGGACGGCGGGGTGCAGGCTGTCGGCCTCCGCCGCCAGTTCGGGGTGCTGGCGGTCGATGGCCAGCGCGTATTGCGTCAGGTCGTTGGTGCCGATGGAGAAGAAATCGACATGGCGGGCCAGAACGTCGGCTTGGATGGCCGCCGCCGGAACCTCCACCATGATGCCCAGCGGCACGGCAGGGGCGTCCAGCTCCGCCCGGATGCGGTCGCAGGCGGCGCGCAGGGCCTGCACCTCGCCCAGCGCCGTGATCATCGGGAACATGATCGACAGGGCTCCGCTGTCCTTGGCCCCACCATCTTTGGCAGCGCGGTAGAGGGCGCGGAGCTGCGTCTCCAGAAGCTCGGGCTTGCGCAGCAGCAGGCGGGCGCCGCGCACGCCGAGGAAGGGGTTCTCCTCGTGGGGAAGCTGGAGGTGCGGCACCTGCTTGTCGCCGCCGATGTCCAGCGCGCGGACGATCAGCGGACGGCCCTCCAGCGCGGTCAGCATGCCGCGGTAGGTCTCGTACTGCTCGTCCTCGCTCGGGGCGTCGCCGCGCTCCAGGAACAGGAACTCGGTGCGCATCAGCCCGACGCTCTCCGCCCCCTGCGACAGGGCGACGGCCACCTGATCGGGGCGGTTGACGTTGGCGCCGATCTCCATCGCGTGGCCGTCGCGGGTGCGGGCGGGCAGGCCGCGCCGGGCCTCCTCCTCGGCCTTGCGGGCCTCCTCCCGCGCGATCCAGGCGCGGGCGTCGGCAATGTCGGCCTCGGCGGGGGACAGGTGCAGGCGCCCGGTCTGCCCGTCGAGGATGGCCGGGGTGCCGTTCGCCAGCTCCATCAGCGCCGCGCCGCCCGCCACCATCGCGGGAAGCCCCAGCGTGCGCGCCAGGATGGCGGTGTGGGAGGTCGGACCGCCCTGCGCCGTCGCCAGCCCGATCACCCGCGCCATGTCCAGCGCCGCTGTGTCGGAGGGCGATAGGTCCTCGGCGATCAGGATGCAGGGAGTGTCCGGCAGGTCCGGCGCGCCGCCGGTGCGCAACGCCGGGTCGATGCGCGCCAGGACGCGCTGGCCGACGTCGCGCAGGTCGGCGGCGCGGGCCGCCAGCACCGGGTTGTCGAGCGCGGCCAGCCCGGCGGCGGTGCGCTCCACCGCCTGATGCCAGGACCAGGCGACGCCGTGCCCCTCGACCATCAGCTGGCAGGCCAGAGTCACGAGGTCGGTGTCGTTCAGGATTTCCGCCTGGGCGGTGAAGATCGCCGCTTCGGACGGTCCGAGCCGCCGTGCGGTGTCGTCGGCCAGCACCTTCAGGGTCTGGCGGGTCAGGCTCAGCGCTTCGTGCAGGCGGTCGCCGCCCTCGATCAGCGGCACCGGCTCGTCGGGAACGGACACCACGGCGCGGGGCAGCACATGCACGGGGCCGATGGCGAGGCCGGGGCTGGCGGCGATTCCCGGAACGGCGGGCAGCGGGTTCGGCGGCGTCCAGCCGCGTGCGGGGGCGCGGGCCTTCTGCGCCGCGGCGGCGGCGTCCGCCTTCTCCCGCGCGGTCAGGCGGGTGATGGTCGCCTTCATGCGGGCCAGCGCCGCCACGGCGTCATCGCCCTCTGCCGAGACGACCACGCTGTCGCCGGCGCGCAGGCCGAGCTGGAGCAGCGCCACCAGCGCCTTGGCGTCGGCCACCAGATCGCCGTGGCGGACCTGGATACGGGCGGCCGAGGCGCGCGCCGTCTCCACCCAGGCGGTGGCCGGGCGGGCGTGCAGGCCGGTGGGGTAGTCGACCACCCAGTCGAAGCGCTCCGCCAGATCGCCGCCCGGCGTGGTGGGGGCGGTCACGGGCGCGTCCTCGCTGAGGGCGGCGGCGAGGGCGGTGGGGTCGGCGACGGTGAACAGGGCGGTCAGCCGCGCCTCGTCCTGCATCAGCCGGGTCAGGCGGCGCAGCACGGCGATGTGGGCGTCGGACTGGGCGGCGATGGCGACCACCAGATGGGCCGTCTGGCCGGGATTCCAGTCGATGCCGCCCGGCACCTGGAGGACGGCGATGCCGCTGCGGCGGACCAAGCCGCGATCCTCCACCATGCCGTGGGGGATGGCGACGCCATGGCCGAGGAAGGTGTTCGCCACCGCTTCCCGGCGCAGCATGCTGGCGGCGTAGGCCGAATCAATGCAGCCGGCGGCGATCAGCAACTGGGCGGCCTCGCGGATCGCCTCCTCCTTGCCGGCGGGACTGGCGTTCAGTCGCAGCAGATCGGGCCGCAGCAGATCGGTGGGCATGATGGCGGTGTTGGCGTCGGGGGCCATGGCGGGTCCGTCTCCTCCGTTCGGTTTGGCGCCGGGCGTTCTTGGGCGTCGTCCTTGCAGCGCTGTTATTGAAAACGATTACATCAGGCTCTGTCAACGGAGTTTGCATTGAATCCGTGGACTCCTTCGGGCAGACTGCGCCGTATGGGGCGGTGGATTGGCCCTAAGGGATGGAAACGATTTCAAAAACACTTTCAAGACGGATCGGTGGCCGCATCATCATGAGCGACAGCGTCAAAGCCACCAGCATCAAGGCCATCGGTATCAAGGACGTCGCCCGCGAGGCCGGCGTCTCGGTCGCCACGGTGTCGCGGGTGCTGAGCAACGGCCCGGTCAGCGACGCGCTGCGCGCGCGGGTGGAGGACGCGGTGCGGGCCACCGGCTACCGCCCGAACCTGTCGGCGCGGCGGCTGCGCTCGCAGCATTCCCAGACCATCGGGCTGATCGTCTCGGACATCCGCAACCCCTTCTTCACCGCGGTCAGCCGCGCGGTGGAGGACGCCGCCTTCCAGGCCGGCATGCGGGTGATCCTGTGCAACACCGACGAGAACCCGGAGCGGGAGGCCATGTACCTGCGGCTGATGCAGGAGGAGCGGGTGACCGGCCTGATCTTCGCGCCGACCCGCGCGACGCTGGCCCAGCTCGACCGGGCCGACCTCGATTTCCCGGTGGTGCTGATCGATCGCAGCGCGCCCGCCGGGCGCTTCGATTCGGTGGTGCTGGACAACCCGCAGGCCGCCGCCCTGCTGGTCGATCACCTGCATGGCCAGGGCTACCGCCGCATCGCCGGCCTGTTCGGCAACACCAGCACCACGGCGGTGGAGCGCCACGCCGGCTATCAGGCGGCGCTGGCCGCCCACGGTCTGCACGCGGAGGCCCGCTTCGTCCCGCCGACCGCCGAGGCGGCGGAGGCGGAGATCGCCCGTTGGCTGGCGGAGGCCCGGCGCTCCGGCGCCATGCCGGACGCGGTGATGGTCAGCAACAGCCTGCTGCTGATGGGGGTGGTGAAGGCGACGCGGACGCTGGGGCTGGCGATTCCCGGCGATCTGGCGGTGGCCGGCTTCGACAACGAGCCGTGGACGGAGCTGGTCGGCCCCGGCCTGACGGTGATCGAACAGCCGGTCCACGAGATCGGGCGCGCGGCGATGACGCTGCTGTTCGAGCGGCTCGACGACCCGGAGCGGGCGACGCGCAAGGTCGTGCTGTCGGGGACCTGCGTGGCGCGGGGATCGACGGGCGGGGTGGGGTGAGTGGTTGCGGCGGTGCCCCCCTCCTGACCTCCCCCCGCTTCGCAGGGGGAGGAGAAAAAGCCCTCCCCTGCAAAGCGGGGGAGGGTTGGGTGGGGGCTCGATGAAACCACCCTCCCCAATCACTCCTACCCCCGCTTCCCCCGCCCCGGCGCCCGCGCCGGTTCCGGCACCGGGGCCAGCATGCCGGCGCTGACGAAGCTGCTGATTTCCGTGATGATCTCGTCCGGGTCGCCGGGGTTGCAGATGCCCGGCGCCAGCTCCTCCAGCCGGTGGGTGTCGGAGAAGGCGTAGAGATAGGCGCCGATCATCAGCGTCATCCGCCAGTAGACGTCCCGCTCCGACAGATGCGGCAGCGCCTCCTTCAGCGCGGCGGCGAAGATGCGGGTCGAGGCGTCGTAGGCCTCGTTGCGCAGCTTGTAGGAAATCTCCGGCGGCTCGGTGTGCAGCCGGGCCTGGAGCCGCATGAAGGTGCGGCCCCCCTCCGTCTCGCGCATGGCGAGCGCCGGCATCAGGAAGGCGTAGACGATGTCGCGCACCGGCGGCGGCGCAGGGCCGCGGCGCAGCGCCTCCAGCCGCTCCATGCGCTCGTCGGCGATCTTCCGGCCGCGGCGCAGGAAGACCTCCTCGAACAGCCCGTGCTTGGACCCGAAATAGTAGCTGATGAGGGCCTGGGTCACCTCGGCCCGGTCGGCGACGTTGCGCAGGCTGGTGCCGGCGTAGCCGAGGTTGGCGAACTCCAGCTCCGCCGCGTCCAGGATCTGGTCGCGCACGTTGCTGGTGCCCTCCGGACGGCCCGGGCCGGCGCGGCGGCCGCGCGCGGGCCGGCCCCGCGCGGTGCTGCTCTCCGGCGCGGTGTCGGCGACGGGCGCGCTGTCCTGGACTTTGCTCATCGGTCGGCTCATTTCACTCCCGGCGGCACTCTTCGGATGGAAAGTCTAACATGGTGCAACGCCTGATCCTCTTTTCAACCCCGACCGCGTCTCACAAGGCGAGAATGCGCTCCGCCGGGACCACGTCGCCGTATTTCTGGCCGATGTCGAACAGGTTGGCCTCGTGCGGCGCCAGGGCGCGGTCGCCCACGCAATCGGCCATGACGACCGGACGGAAGCCGTGGCACATGGCGTCCACCACGCTGGCCCGCACGCAGCCGCTCGTCGTCGCTCCGGCGATCAAAAGAGTCTCGACGCCGCGCTGTGTCAACCATGGCGCCAGCCCGGTCCCGAAAAAGGCCGAGGGAACCGTCTTGCGCACCACCAGCTCCCCCGGCACCGGAGTCAGCTCCGGCACGATGGCGCTGATGGTCGCGTGCTCGGTCAGGGTCTGCATGCCCGGCACCTTGATGGAGAAGACGTTCCCGTCCGACCCGTCGTCGGCGTAGACGATCCGGCTGTGGGCGACCGCCCAGCCCATGGCGCGGGCCTTCTCCAGCACCTGCGCCGTGCGGGCGATGGCCGGCGCGATGTTGCCGCCGCCGAACACCGCCGGGTCGGCGAAGCCGTTGACGAAATCGACGATCAGCAGCCCAATCCGGCCCTGGATGCCCAGCGATCGGCCGAAGCCCTGCCGCTCGTAGACGGCCTGTTCCGAAACACTCATGCCAATTCCTTTCCGACGAGCAGCTTGCCCTCGCGGACGACCGCGCGCCCGTCCAGGCGGACGGTGCAGTTCCGCATGGGGATGTCGATGTGGCAGGCGGTGGTGCGCGACCCGCCCGCCTCGTTGTTGGGGCCGAGCGAGAACAGGAAGTTCCCGGCGAAGGCCCGCGCGTCCATGCCCAGCGTCTGCTCCCGGTCGTAGAGGCCGAGCGTCGACCAGCGCGCCCGCTTCTGCGTGCCCCAGCCGATGTGGGAGATGGCGTAGGCCTCCGGATCGGCGAAGGCGTCCATGTAGTCGTTCAGCAGATCGGCATCCAGCCCGCCGGTGATGGCGGTGACGTAGCCCTTCTCCACCGTCATCTCGATTTGCGAGGTCAGGTAGGACTTCATCGGCAAGAGGATGTCGCCCTTGTCGAGGACGATCCGTCCGCTCGCCTGCCCCTCGTTGGGGAAGGTGAAGCCGAAGCCGCTCGGCCAATGGTCCCAGCGCCCCGGTTCGTCGACGAAGCCGTATTCCTGCACCGTCGGGAACTCGCCGATGGGCAGGCGCAGGTCGGTGCCGGCCCGCGAGGTGACGTGCATCTCCTTCGCCGCCTTCAGCAGCGCGGTCGCCTCGCCGACGGTCGCCTTGTCCTCCAGGCTGGGCAGCAGGCGGACGAGAACCTCCGGCGGCTCGACGGCGAGCAGGATCTTGGTGCCGCTCTCCAGGATCTCCATCTGCTCCGGCGAGAAGAGGAGGGTCATCAGGTCCAGCACCAGATCGCTTTCCTTCAGCGCGGCCATGGCGGCGCGGTTTCCGGTCAGCGGGGTGGTGCCGAGATAGGCAAGGCTGTCGCGGCTGTGGGCGTGCTCCGCGTTCACCGGCGGCAGGTCCAGCCGGTTGACCCGCGCGCCCAGGGTGGAGGCGGCGATCAGGGCGGTGCGCAGGGTCTGCGGATGGGTGCCGTCGCTGGTCAGGACGGTGACCACCTCCTGCGGCTTCAGCTTCGACAAGGTCAGAACATGGGTCCAGGCGCGGACCATATCGGCGTCACTGACGGGCATGATGCGTGTCCCTTTCCGGATGGGCGGTCAGACGGCGGTGCCGAGGAAGGTTCCGAAGGCGCGGTAGAAGCCCTCCGCGTCGTCCCAGGGGATCATGTGCCCGGCCCCCTCGACGCGGGTGACGGCCAGCTCGGGCTGGAGCCGGTGGATTTCCGCCTCCTCCTCGGGCCGGATCACGTCGCCGCGCCCGGCGGCGATCAGCAGGGCCGGGCAGGGGATGCGCGGGAAATCCGCGTGGATGTCGTCGGTCTGGAAGTCATTGAAGGCGGTGACGATGGCCCGCTCGTCGCAGGTGTGCAGCCATTCGGCGCGCAGGCGGAGCTGGTCCTCCGTCCAGGTCGGGCAGAAGGGCCGCATCGCCTCCAGGTCCGCGCCCTCGCGCATCAGGCGGATGGAGTCCACGTACCAGGGAAGCTGCGCCGGGTAGGGGCGGCGGCCCGGCCCGGAAACCGGCGGATCGACCATGACCAGCCGCGCCGGGGCGGCGCCATGGCGGCTGACCGCGCGCAAGCCGATGCGCGCGCCCATGGAGTGGCCGACCAGCGCGTAGTCGCGCAGGCCCAGCGCCTCGGCGAAGGCCGTCACGTCGGCGGCCATGGCGTCCAGTCCGTAATCGAGCGCGCCCGACGCCTCCGACAGGCCGCGCCCGCGAACGTCGAGCACGTAGGTGTCGAAGTTGCGCCCGAAGCGCTCCGCCACGAAGCCCCAGGTGACGGCGGGGCTGGTGATGCCGGGCACGATCACCACGGGACGCCCTTGGCCGCCGTAGCGCAGGTAATGCTGGCGGATGCCGTTGGCGCGGACGTTCGCGCCGTAGCGATAGGTGCTGCTGGTCATGGCGTAACCCCCGCTCAGTAGGCGCCGGAGAGCAGGGCGCCGGCGCCCGGAACGCGCGTCGGCAGGCCCAGCGCCTTCAGCTTGGCGTAGGTGGTGGCGACGGCGGCGCTCAGCACCGGCTTGCCGGTCATCGCCTCGACCTGCGCGATGGCGGGCAGCGACGGCATCTGGACGCAGGCCGACAGCACCACGGCGTCCACCCCGGCGGTGTCCATGCCGGCGACGATCCCCGGCAGGCGGGACGGGTCGTGGCGCCCGACCTCCAGATTGTCGGGGATTTCCAGTGCGCGCCAATCGGCGACCTGCACGCCCTCATGCTCGATGTAATCGACGACGAGCTGGGCCAGCGGCTTCATGTAGGGGGCGACCAGGGCGATCCTCTTGGCGCCCAGCACGTGCAGCCCGTCGACGAGCGCGCCGGCGCTGGTGATGACCGGGGCCGTCCCGCCGTTCTCCGCGGTGCGCCCGTGCAGCCGCTCCTGCGAAACGCGGTGGTAGCCCTTGCCCATGCTCATGATGGCGACGAGGCAGGCGTAGCCCAGCACGTCGACGCGGGCGTCCGACAGCTCCAGCGCGCAGCGGTCGGACTCGGCGTCCATGGCGGCGAGTTCCTCCTTCTTCACCGTCTTCATGCGCATGCGGCTGGAATGGAAGGTGAAGCGGGTGCCGTGCGCCAGCGCGTGGGCGGTCAGCATCGCCGGGATTTCCGTCTCCATGGTCGTGTTGGAGCTGGGGACGATCTGGCCGATGCGATAGGTCTTGCTGTTCATGGTCGGTCCTTGGAGAGGTCTTGCGGCGGCTGGCCCCCACCCCGGCCCTCCCCCGCTCTCGCAGGGGAGGGAGTTTTGTCCCCTCCCCTGCGAAGCGGGGGAGGGTTAGGGTGGGGGCAAGCGACGCCCACTCACGCCACGAGGCGCGGCTTGTCGGAGAGGTTCGGGCGGAAGGCGCGGGCGTCGTACTGGTAGACCCAGTTGGCCTGGATGCCGGTGGCCTGCGGGTTGAACAGCCCGCGCAGCCAGTACATGAAGTCGCGCTTCGCCTGGGCCAGCGGGGACGGCAGGTGGTAGGTCCGCCCGCGCTCCCGCGCCTCCAGCTGGACGCGGCTGGTGCGGGGAAGACGCTCCGCCTCGTAGTCGCGCAGCGCCGAGGCCACGTCGCCGCCGTGCCCCTTCAGGGATTCGGCCAGCACATAGGCGTCCTCGATCGCCATGGCCGCCCCCTGCGAGAGGAAGGGCAGCATGGGGTGTGCCGCGTCGCCCATCAGCGTGATGCGGCCCTTCGACCAGCTCGTCATCGGGTCGCGGTCGAACAGGCCCCATTTGTAGACCTGGTCCACCTTGCTGAAGAGAGTCTCCACGTTGCGGTGCCAGCCGCGGAAGGCGCCGAGCATCTCCTCCTTGCTGCTGGGGGCGTTCCAGGACTCCTCCACCCACTCCTTGGTCTCGGCGACCGCCACGATGTTCACGGCCTTGCCGCCGCGCACGTAGTAGGTCACGACGTGGCTGTGCGGCCCGAACCAGAAGGAGGCGTCGGGGCTGACGTAGTCCACCACCCCGCCGGTCGGCACCACGGCGCGGTAGCACATGTGGCCGGTGAAGCGCGGCGCCTCCGGCCCGAACAGGGCGGAGCGCACGACGGAGCGCACGCCGTCGGCGCCGACGATCAGGTCGGCCTCGTACTCGCTGCCATCGCTGAAGCTGGCGACCGCCGTGCTCTTGTCCTGGCGCACGCCGGTGCAGCTCACCCCGAAGTTGGCGACGCTCTCCGGGACCAGAGAGGCCAGGATGGCGTGCAGGTCGGCGCGGTGGATGTGGATGAAGGGCGCGTCGTAGAGCACCGGGCAGGTCTCGATCAGCGGCGTGCGGAACGTCTCCCGCCCGCTGCGCCAGTTGCGCCCGACCAGCGATTGCGGCAGGAAGCCGGCGGCCAGCATCTTGTCGAGCAGACCCAGCGACTTGATGACCTTCACCGCGTTCGGCGTCATCTGGATGCCGGCGCCGATCTCGCCGAAGCCCGGCGCCCGCTCGAACAGGCGGACCTCGAAGCCGCGCTGGAGCAGGCTGCCGGCCAGCGCGACGCCGCCGATGCCGCCGCCGACGATGCCAATTCGCATGTTGGTTCGCACTCTTGCCTCCTGAAGGACGGCGACCGAGAATTGTTCGGTCGTTCGTTTAATTATTCGTGACACGGCCTTTCGCCGTGTGGCGGCCTCAGCCGCCCAGATAGGCGCGCAGCAGGTCGGGATCGCCGCGCAGCTCCGCCGAGGGGCGGCTGGCGGTGATGCGGCCCGTCTTGACCACATAGGCCCGGCTGGCGACGCCCAGCGCGTTGTGGATGTTCTGCTCGACCAGCAGGACGGTCACGCCGTGGCCGTTGACGGAGCGCACCACGTCGAACACCTCGTCGGCCATCTTCGGGCTGAGGCCGAGGCTGGGCTCGTCCAGCATCAGCAGCCGCGGCTCCGACATCAGCGCGCGGGCGATGGCGAGCATCTGCTGCTCGCCGCCGCTGAGCGTCCCGGCCATCTGGCGCGACCGCTCGCGCAGGCGGGGGAAGCGGTGGAAGGCCATGCCGATGCGTCGCTGCACCTCCTCGCGCGAACGGCAGAGATAGGCGCCGAGCGCGATGTTCTCCTGCACCGTCATGTTCGGCCAGACGTGCCGTTCCTCCGGGCAGTGGGCGATGCCGGCGGCGACGATGCGGTCGGCAGGCAGGTTGGCGATCGGCTTGCCGTTCCAGACGATGGTGCCGGAGCGCGCCTTCAGCAGGCCGGAAATCGCCCGCAGGATGGTGCTCTTGCCGGCGCCGTTGGCGCCGATCAGGGCGACCGTCTCGCCGGCCCGCACGTCCAGCGACACGCCGTGCAGCGCGGCGGTGGAGCCATAGGCGACGTGCAAGCCTTCCACGGCGAGGACCGGCGCGTCGGCGGCCTGCGCGATGGCGGAGGGCGAGGGGGATTCGGAGAGCAGCGTCATGCGGCGGCCTTTCCGAGATAGGCTTCGGCGACCTGCCGGTTCTCCAGGATCTCGGCCGGCCGGCCCTCGGCCAGCTTGCGGCCGAAGTTGAGGACGACGATCCGGTCGGACACCGACATGACCAGATCCATGTTGTGCTCCACGATCAGCAGCGCGTCGATGCTGCGCCCGATCAGCGTCTTCAGCACCGCGCCGAAGGTCCCGGCCTCGTGGCTGTTCAGCCCGGCGGCGGGTTCGTCCAGCATCAGCAGGCTGGGCTTGGCGGCCAGCGCCACCGCGACCTCCAGCAGGCGCAGCTCGCCGCAGGACAGCAGATGCGCCGGGGCGTTCATGCGCTGGGCCAGACCCATGGTCTCGACGATGGCGGCGGCGCTCTCCCGCGCCTCGCGCTCGGCGCGGCGCACCGCCTCGCCGGGGAAGAAGGTGGCGAGGAGGGATTGGCGGCTCGCCATGTAATGGCCGGTCAGCACGTTCTCGAAGACCGTCAGCCGCTTCATGACGTTGGTCTTCTGGAAGCTGCGGACGAGGCCGAGCCGGGCGATGGCGTGCGGCTTGCGGTTGGTGATGTCCTGCCCCTTGAAGCGCACCCGCCCGTTGCTCGGCGCGTAGAAGCCGGTCAGCATGTTGAAGCAGGTCGTCTTGCCGGCGCCGTTGGGGCCGATCAGGCCGACGATCTCGCCGGGCTCGATGTGGAAGCTGAAGTCCTTCACCGCGGTGATGCCGCCGAAGGTCATGGTCAGGTCGTCGGCGCGCAGAAGCGGCTGCCGGTCGGTTGTCGCCGTCATACGGTGCGCTCCTTCGCGGCGTTGAGGGTCGGCTTGGCGGCCTGCTGCTCGCGGCGCAGGGCGATGAAGCCCATCAGGCCGTTGGGCAGGAACAGGACAATGGCCATGACGATCAGCCCGAACAGGGTGAGGCGGAGTTCCTGCACCTCGCGCAGGTATTCCTCCAGCACGGTCACGATCACCGCGCCGGCCAGCGGGCCGATCAGCGTTCCCTTGCCGCCCAGAAGCACCATGATGATCATCGTCGCCATGAAGGCGAAGCGGAACACCTCCGGCCCGACGAAGGAGATGTAGTGGGCGTAGAAGCCACCAGCCAAGCCGGCCAGGAAGGCGCCCAGCACGAAGGCCTGCATGGCCGTGCCGAAGGGATCGACGCCGATGGACTGCGCGACGTAGCGGTTCTCGCGCACCGCCACCGCCGCCCGGCCGGCGTTGGAATAGACGAAGCGGTAGGAGAGGTAGAGCGCCACCGCGGCGATGCCCAGCACGATCAGGAAGAAGCCCGCCTTGTCGGTGACGGCCACGTCCCCGAAGAGGTTCTGGCCGACGCCCGCCAGACCCATCGGGCCGTTGGTCACCGCGATCCAGTTGTTGGCGACAATGCGCAGCACCTCGGCGAAGGACAGGGTGACGATGACGAAATAGGGGCCTTGCAGGCGCAGCGTGATCGCCCCGATGGCGAAGCCGAAGACGGCGGAGACCAGCCCGGCCAGCGGGATCGTCACCCACATCGGCATCCCCGCCTGGGTGGACAGCAGCGCCGCCGTGTAGGCGCCGGTGCCGAGGAAGGCGGTGTGGCCCAGCGAGAACTCGCCGACATAGCCGACCACCAGATTGAGGCTGCTCGCCAGAACCGCGTAGAACAGCGCCATGATGGCGAGGTGCAGGATGTACTGGTCCGTCACCGCGAAGGGCAGAAGCGCCGCCCCCGCCAGGAAGGCCAGCAGGATGTTGCGTTCCAGGGTCATGTCAGGCCCTTTCCGTGCGGATCGAGAACAGGCCCTGGGGCCGGAACAGCAGGATCAGGATGACCAGGACGAAGCCGATGACGTCCACCATGCCCATGGAGACGTAGCCGCCCCACATCGCCTCGGCGACGCCCAGCAGCAGGCCCCCGGCGATGGCCCCGGCAAAGCTGCCCATGCCGCCGAGGATCACCACGACGAAGCTCTTCAGGCTGATGAGGCCGCCGACCGACGCCTGGGCGGAGTAGATGGAGGCCAGCAGCATCCCCGACAGCGCGGCCAACGTGCAGCCCAGCGCGAAGGTGGCGGCGTAGACGTGGCCGGTGCGGATGCCGGCGAGGCTGGCCGCCATCGGGTCCTGGAAGGTGGCGCGCATCGCCGCCCCCAGCCGGGTCCGGCGGATCAGCAGATGGGCGCCGACGATCAGCGCGATGCCCACCGCCACGGCCAGCAGGCGCAGCTTGGTCACCGCGATCGGGCCGAAGAACAGCGGCCCTTCGGCCACAGCACCAGCCACCTTCATGGGCGCCGGGCCGACCAGCAGAAGCGTGCCGTTGACCAGGAAGATCGACAGGCCGATGGTCAGCAGGATGCCCGGCTCCTCACCCTGGCCGCGCACCCGCTCGATCAGGAAGCGGTCGACCAGCCAGCCGACGGCGGCCATGAAGGCGGCGACCACGATCAGGCCGCTGAAGAAGTCGAGGCCCAGGTAATTGGTGACGAACCAGCCGCTGACCCCGCCCAGCATGTAGAACTCGCCGTGGGCGAAGTTGACCACGCGCATCAGGCCGAAGATCAGCGTCAGGCCGAGGGCGGAGAGCGCGTAGAACACGCCCATCACCAGCCCGTTGGCCAGGAACTGCGGAAAGAGATCCATGACGTTCTCGCAAAAGCAGGCCCGCACAAACGGTGCGTTGGATCGGTGCGCGCCGCGGGGACGGTGCCGTCACGGCAGCCCCGCGGCGCATCCGCCGGTCAGTGCGGCGCGTCCACCGGGGTGGAGGCGATCACCTTCGGTTCGCCCTTCTCGATCCGCACCAGCACCGCGTCGAAGCCGTAGGCCTGGCCCTTGTCGGTGAACTTGTAGACGCCGTTCGGTGCCTCGTAGCTGGTCTTGGCGAGCGACGCCCGGATGGCCTCGGCGTCGGTGCCGCCGGCCCGCGCGATGGCCTGCCCGGCGATGTTCAGCGCGTTGTAGCCGGCGGCGCCGTACTTGCCGGGCTTGATGCCGTACTTCGCCTGGTATTTCTGGACGAAGGTCTGGTTGCGCGGGGTGTCCATGCTGGAGGCGTAGGGGACGGCGGCGTGGATGCCCTCCGCGGCCTCGCCGGTCAGGTTGATGAAGTCGGCGGTGGCCCAGGAGCCGACGCCGAACACCTTGGTGTCCAGACCCATCTCGCGGATCTGCTTGACCAGGATGGAACCGTCCTGGGTCTCCGCGGCGACGAACACGCCGTCCGGCTTGGCGGCGCGCAGCTTGGTCAGCAGCGTGAAGAAGTCGGTGGCGCCGTGGTCGAAATACTCGGTCAGCACCGTCTTGACGCCCAGCGCCGTCAGGTCGCGGGAGAATTCCTCGACCCCGCCGCGGCCCCAGTCGTCGTTGACGCCGATGTAGGCAACCTTGGTCAGCTTCAGGTCGTTGGCGAGGATCTTGGCGAAGGCTTCCGCCATCAGCGCGTCCGTCTCGGCGGCGCGGAAGAAGTAGGGATTGCCCTGCTCCGTCAGGCTGGCCTTCGACGACACGCCGGTGATCAGCGGCAGCTTGTACTTCTGGGCCACCGGCATGATCGCCGCGGTGGCGGAGCTGCAGAAGGCGCCGACCAGCGTGACAACCTTGTCCTTCTGCACCAGCTTCTCGACGGCGTTGACCGAGTTGGCCGGGGTACACTGGCCGTCCTCGACGATCAGCTCGATCTTCTTGCCGAGAACGCCCCCCGCGGCGTTCATTTCCTCGACGGCGAGCCGGGCGCCTTCCACCACGGACTTGCCGTTGTAGGCGACCGATCCGGTCAGCGGCTGGACCAGCCCGATCCTGACCGTGTCCTGCGCCTGCGCCGGAACCGACGCGGTGACGCCGGTCAACAGCAGGCCGCCCAGTACCACGTTTCTCATCTCTCCCTCCGCGTTCGACGGTGATGTCGCGATGACGGCGAATGACGATTCCCTGTCGGCGCCCCGCCGTTCCCGGCGTGGGCGCGTCGGCCCGTTGCGGGAACGCGCGCCGTCCGATGCGGCAACCGTTCCCGTGTTTTATTATACGGCCAATTAATTATGCAGGGATGCTAACGGTCGCGTCGCGGCGCTGTCAATCGCTTTTCCGACGAAGACGGTTGGGGATTTTTTGCGGCTGTGTTTTGGCGCCGTGTTCGGCGCGCTCCTCAGCGGAGCGCGTCGAGCGTGTCGGCGTTGGGGCAGAGCAGCGCGTGCTCCGGCTGCGTGCAGCCCTCGGCCAGCAGACGGCGGCAGGTGCGGGCGCCGCGGCAGAGCGCGCAGACCCGTTGCAGGTCGTTCATCAGGTCGGGGCGGTCCTGCTCCACCGCGGCGCCGTCGACGCCGTGCAGCGCCATCGCGGCGGGCAGCAGCGCGCCGACATGGCCGGCGCGCAGCACGGCCGGGGCGGTCAGGTCGGTCAGCCCGGCATCGGCCAGCACGCGGTCGCGGTCGTGCGGGGCCAGCGCTTGGAGCGCGTTCAGGGAGCGGACGCCGCGCCAGCCGCGCAGGAGCGTCGCGCACAGGCCCTCTTGCGGCGCGGGGGCGGGGGTGGTCATGGGAGTCTCCGAAGCTGGTTATTAATCGTTCGATTAATATTCGCCATCGGAGCGCTCGGCGCCTTGATGTGGATCAGCCGTGCCCAGCTTTTGTCACGCCTGCTTTTGTCAGGGCGCCGGCCGCGTCCCGACGCAGCGCACGGCGTAGCGCCGGAAGCCGAAGCCGGACTCGCCCTCGCACCGCTCGACCACGAAGGCCGCGCGCCGTGTGACGACGCGGCTTCCCGTGCCGAGCGGGGTGTCGTGGGCCAGTTCCAGCATCATGCGCTGCTGGCGCCGCGGGTGGGACAGCAGCAGGGCGCGGGCCTTGCCCAGCCGCCGCCCTTCGGCATCGCGGCAGCGGGCCGGGACCTCGAACATCCAGAAGGCAAGCGCGGCTTCGGACATGGGCGGAGTCCTTGTCGGATGATGAAGTGTTCGGGGGCCGACGGTGCCCCCACCCCGGCCCTCCCCCGCTTCGCAGGGGAGGGAGAAATATGCGAAGCGGCGGCAGTCCCCTCCCCTGCGTCAGCGGGGGAGGGCTAGGGTGGGGGCACCGTTTCGTTTACGCCGCAACCGGAATCGGCTTCGGCAGCAGCGGGCTGTCCACCTCCTGCACCACGCCTTCGCGCAGCGAGAAGGCCGGGACGATCATCTCCGGCGCGGTCACCCGCTCGCCGCTGTTGTCGCTGAGCTGCCAGCGGCCGGCCTTGACCTCCAGCACCGCCACGTCGGCGGCCATGCCCGGAGACAGCGCGCCGATCTCGTCGGCCATGCCCAGCATGGCGGCGGGGTTGCTGGTCACCGTCTTCAGCACGTCGCCCAGCGCCATGCCGAGCGTCAGAAGCTCGGTCATCGCGTGGGTCAGGCTGAAGGGGGCGACGCCGTAGAAAGGGTTGGCCTCGCGGTCGCCGCCGGCGCCCGCCGTCGGGGCCTTCACGTTGTAGCCGTGCAGGTCGGCGCCCAGCGTGTAGGGCAGGATGCCCGCCGCCAGCGTCCGCCGCGCCATCTCGAAGCTGAAATGCGAGCCGTGGCCGACATCCACGGTCAGCCCGCGCTCCAGCGCCTTGTAGATGACCGGATGCACCTCGCCGGTGCGGGTGGAGATGAAGCCGCCGGGGTGGCGGGTGAAGGGATGGGCCAGGATGTCGCGCGAATCCAGAAGCGGGACCAACTCCTCCACCAGCATGTCGGGATCGACGGCCTCGCCGCCTTCCACCTCCGGCCAGAGCTGGCCGAGATGGACGTAGAGCGGCACGCCGATGCCGTCGGCGATGCGCTTGGCCTGCTTGATGACGTCCAAGCCCCAGCGCGAGGCGCCGCCGACCTCCGCGTGAGCCTTGATGCCCTTGACGATGTCGCGGTTCTCGCGCCCGACGCGGATGGTCGCGTCCACATCGACGCAATCCGGGCGATAGAGCTGCGGGTAGTAATGGCCCTCCAGCCCCCCGACCAGATAGGCCGACAGGAAGCACAGCGTGCGCGAGCGCGCCGGCTCGGCGATGAAGCGGCGGAAAGCCGGAAGGGTCATCAGGCTCGGCCCGCCCTGGTCGACCAGCGTCGACACGCCGGAGCGCACGCCCACCATGTCCGGGTTCAGTCCGAAGCGCCCGGTTACCTTCTCGAAGACGTGCGCGTGGGTGTCGATCAGGCCCGGCGTCACGAGCTTTCCGGAGACATCGAGGATGGTGTCGGCGGCATCGTCGGGCAGCCGTTCCGCCACCGCCGCGATGCGGCCCTTCGCGACCGCCAGATCGCCGACCAGATCCAGCCCGTTGGCCGGATCGAGAATCCGTCCGCCGCGGAGCACGAGGTCGAACGTGTGCGTCTCTGACATAACCCACCTTCTTGCGCTGATTTTTATCTGGCCGTCCTTTCAGCAAGCATCATGCCAGGGCGGGTCGGAGGTGCCGGGGCGCACAAAACTTCAGCATACTGACGAATGACCGTCCGTTGGGCATTTGGTGGTCAAAATACGCACAATACGGCATACCACGGCATGCGCCCGCCGCCCGCCGGTGCTCGATTTTCCGCAGTATGCTGATGATTCACGGCGTGGCGGCATGGCGTGGCACCCTGCCACCAATTTGTGCACGAACACAGAAGCCAAGGCAAAAACCAGGGGTTTCAAAGGGCTCCAGGGGCTGGTCACCGTCGCCGCGGTGGGGCATGCAAAGGCCATCCATGGCCATCATCATATCGTCAGTATGCTGATTAATGCCCGCGCAGCAGGCAGAGGTTGCGCACGAATGAAGCGGAGAATCAAAGTTCCCGAAACACACGATTATTGATTGTTTTTCAATGCGATGGAGTGCGTTTTCCAAGAGCCGCGATGCCCCTCCGTCAATCCATTTGCCCAATATTGGGGCGATTACCGGCCTTGGCGCCACGCCGCGCCTTCCTTCCCTTCGAACCGAAATGCGCAGTGTTCTGCCGGTTGGCACGGCGTTCGCAAAGGGATGGGAAACCAACGGAAAAAGTCGGATATCCATAAAAATGAGAGGGTTTCTGCAGATGTGGCGGGGCATCCCGTGACCGGGCTGGGGATCGCGGCGGTGCCGCAGCTTCCCATCCTCGGCGGCGGGCTGCTGCTGGCCGGCGGTTTCGCCGGGCTGGCGGCCGGCATGATGGGGGTCGGCGGCGGCATCGTGATCGTGCCGGTGCTCTATCACCTGTTCACCGCGCTGGGCGTGGACGAGGCCGTGCGCATGCACGTCGCGGTCGGCACCTCGCTCGCCACCATCATCGCCACCTCGCTGACGTCGCTGCGCGCCCACCGCCGCCGCGGCGCCGTCGACGGCGAGCTGCTGCGGGCCTGGGGACCGGCGATCTTCCTCGGCGTGCTGGCGGGAACGGCGGTGGCCGGCGTGGTGCGCGGCCCGGTGCTGACGGCGGTGTTCGCCGGGATGGCGGTTCTGGTCACGCTGCACATGCTGTTTGGCAAGCCCGAGTGGCGGATTGCCGATGGGCTGCCGAGCGGCGCGCCGCGCCAGGGGCTGGCCGGCGGCATCGGCATGGTGTCGGCGATGATGGGCATCGGCGGCGGCACGCTCAGCGTCCCCATCCTGACCCTGTTCGGCTATCCGATCCACCGCGCGGTCGGCACGGCGGCGGCGCTGGGCTTCATCATCGGCGTGCCGGGAACGGTGGGCTTCGTGTTGACCGGTTGGAGCGTGCCGGGCCGTCCGGATTTCAGCCTTGGCTATGTCAACCTGCTGGGGCTGGCGCTGATCCTGCCAGCCTCCATGGCCATGGCGCCGCTCGGCGCGCGGCTCGCCCACAGCCTCGACACCCGTGTCCTGCGCCGCGTCTTCGCCCTGTTCCTGGGTCTGACGGCGGCGCGGATGATCTACGGCCTTCTTCCGTGAGGTTCCCATGCTGAACACGCCGCGCAGCCGCCGGGGAATGGTCACCTCCCCGCACCATCTCGCCAGCCAGGCCGGCCTCCAGATCCTGCGCAACGGCGGCACCGCCGTCGAGGCGGCGGTCGCCGTCGCCGCGGCCTTGGCCGTCGTCTACCCGCACATGACCGGCATCGGCGGCGACGGCTTCTGGCTGATCGCCGAGCCGGGGCGCGACCCCGTCGCCATCGACGCCTGCGGCGGGGCGGGCAAGGCCGTCTCGCTCGACCTCTACCGGCGCCACGGCCACGCCACCGTGCCCTGGCGTGGGCCGCTGGCGGCGAACACGGTCGCCGGCACCATCGACGGCTGGCGCGAGGCGCTGGCCGTCAGCGCCGGCTGGGCCGAGCCGCTGCCGCTCGCCCGCATCCTGGAGGAGGCCATCGCCCACGCGGAGCAGGGCATCCCGGTCACCGCCAGCCAGGAAGGGCTGACCCGCCAGAAGCTGCACGAGCTGAAGGACGTCCCCGGCTTCAAGGACACCTTCCTGCCGGGCGGCGCCGTGCCGCCGGAAGGCTCCACGCTGAAGCAGCCGGCGCTGGCCGCCACGCTGCGCCGGCTGGCGGCGGAGGGGCTGGAGAGCTTCTACCGCGGGCCGCTCGCCGCCGTCATCGCGGCGGATCTGCAGCGCGCCGGCTCGCCGGTGGATGCGACGGATCTTGCAGCCCACGCGGCGCACCGCCGCCCGGCCCTGTCGGTCGGCGTGCGCGGGGCGCTGCTGTTCAACCACCCGCCGCCGACGCAGGGTCTGGCATCGCTGATGATCCTCGCGCTGTTCGACCGGCTGGGCGTGACGCAGGGCGAAGGCTTCGACCACATCCACGGGCTGATCGAGGCGACCAAGCAGGCCTTCCTGGTCCGCGACCGCGAGGTCGGCGACCCGGCCTACATGGGGCGCGAGGCGCAGAGCTTCCTCGACGACGCGGTGCTGGACGGGCTGGCGGCGAACATCGACCGCGCCCGCGCGCTGCCCTGGCCCCATGTCGCCAAGCCCGGCGACACGGTGTGGCTGGGCGTGATCGACGGGCAGGGCCGCGCCGTCAGCATGATCCAGAGCGTCTATTTCGAATTCGGCTCCGGCCTCGTGCTGCCGGAGACCGGGATCACCTGGCAGAACCGCGGCGCCTCCTTCCGCTTGGTGGAGGATGGCTGGAACGCGCTGGCTCCGGGGCGCAAGCCCTTCCACACGCTGAACCCGGCGATGGCCCGCTTCGACGACGGGCGCAGCATGGTCTACGGCACCATGGGCGGGGAGGGGCAGCCGCAGACGCAGGCCGCCGTCTTCTCCCGCTACGCGATGTTCGGGCAGGGCCTGCAGGCCGCCGTGACGGCGCCGCGCTGGCTGCTCGGCCGCACCTGGGGCGAGGACAGCGTGACGCTGAAGCTGGAAAGCCGCTTCGACCCTGCCCTGGTCGCCGCCCTGCGCGACGCCGGGCACGCGGTCGAACTGCTCGATCCGTACACGAGCACCATGGGGCATGCGGGCGCCATCGTCCGCCATGCCGACGGAACGCTGGAGGGGGCGACCGATCCCCGCAGCGACGGCGCGGTCGCCGCTTGGTGAGTGCCGCCGAGCGACCGACGACCTGACGGTTCAAATCAAAAAGAGGGGGCTAGACGACATGCGGACGATGAAGACCACGGCGTTGCTGCTGAGCGCCGCGCTGCTGGCGCCGGGCGTGGCCTTTGCGCAGGAGACGATCAAGATCGGCGTGACCCAGCCGCTGACCGGCGCGGTCGCCGCGTCGGGCAACTACGTCGCCAACGGCGCGCGGGTGGCGGAGGAGGTCGTCAACGCCAACGGCGGCGTTCTCGGCAAGAAGATCCAGCTGATCATCGAGGACAACAAGAGCAACCCGAAGGAGGCCGTCGCCTCCGCCGAGAAGCTGATCGTGCGCGACAAGGTCCCGGTGCTGATGGGCGCCTGGAGCTCCACCTTCACCCTGGCGGTGATGCCGAAGCTGGTGGAATACGGCGTGCCGATGGTGGTGGAGACCTCCTCCTCGACCAAGATCACCACCTCGGGCAACCCGTGGGTCTTCCGCATCGCCCCGACCTCCGCCATGGAGGCTAAGTCCTTCGCGGAGAAGCTGGACCATTTCCAGCCGGCCATCCAGAAGGCCGATTTCCTGGCGGTGAACAACGACTTCGGCCGCGGCTCGGCCGACGAGTTCCGCAAGATGCTCCAGGCCAAGGGCGTCAAGATCGGCGTCACCGAGACGATGGCGCCGGAGGCCACCGACCTGTCGGCGCAGCTCTCCAGCATCAAGCAGTCGGGCGGCGACACGCTGTTCGTCACCACCGGCGTCGAGCAGATCACCCTGATCCTGAAGCAGGCGGCCGAGCTGCGCCTTCCGCACCGGGTCATCACCAACGGTGGTTCCTCGTCCCCCGACCAGCTCATCGCGCAGGCGGGTGCCGCGGCGGACGGCGGCTACTTCACCTTGTTCTTCGCCCCCTGGTTCCCGGAGAAGGCGGTGCACCCGACGGTCGCCAAGACCTTCGTCGATGGCTGGAACAAGAAGGGTTACGACTTCGCCGGCTTGACCGAGGGCTACCGCGGCTATGACGGCATCATGACCATCGTGGAAGCCATCAAGAAAGCCGGCAAGGCCGAGCCGCAGGCCATCCGCGACGCGCTGTGGACCGTCAAGCTGGACGGCGTGAACGGCGACATCGCCTTCAAGAAGGACGGCCCGGAGGGCAAGGAGAGCGGTCAGAACGAGGCCAACGTCTACGTCGTCCAGGTGAAGGACGGCAAGGTGACGATGCCGTAACCGGCTTCACCGCCCTCTCCCCTCTGGGGAGAGGGAAGGGGCCCGCGCCGCAGGCGTGGGAAGGGTGAGGGTCGTACGAGGATCAAGGCGCTGATCCTTGCCGGTACCCTCACCCGTCGCCTTCGGCGCCACCCTCTCCCGGGACGGGAGAGGGGAAGTAAGGAGACACGCGGTGGAAGCGCATCTGCAGCATCTTTTGAACGCCGTGGTCCTGGGGGGGACCTACGCGCTGCTGGGAATCGGCCTGACGCTGATCTTCGGCATCATGCGCGTGGTCAACTTCACCCATGGCGAGCTTTACACCTTCGGCGCCTACATGGCCTACATGCTGGCCGGAATGATGGGGCTGAACTTCTTCATGTCCCTGGCGATGGCAGCATTGCTGGGCATGGCGTTGGGCGCGCTGATCGAATTCACTCTGCTGCGCCCGCTCAAGGGCGCCGACATCGACACCACCATGCTGGTGATGATCGGCGCCGGCATCGCCATGCAGGCCGGGGAACAACTCGTCTGGGGCGGTGTCGCGAAGTCGGTGCCCAGCCCCTTCCCGACCGAGCCGGTGGTGCTGGGGTCGGTGTCGGTGGGCATGAACCGGCTGTTCGTCCTGGGCGTGGCGCTGCTGCTGCTGGGCGGCTTCTACCTGCTCATCAACCGGACCAAGCTGGGCGTCGCCATGCGCGCCACCTTCCAGGACCCGGACACGGCGGCGCTGATGGGCGTCAACCGCGGGCTGATGTACACGCTGACCTTCGCGCTCGGCTCCGGCCTCGCCGCCACGGCGGGGGCGCTGCTCGGCCCGATCTTCGTGGTCACCCCGACCATGGGCGATCTGGTGGCGCTGAAGGCCTTCGCCATCGTCATCCTGGGCGGGCTGGGCAACATCCCCGGCGCCACCATCGGCGGCTTCGTGCTGGCGCTCGCCGAGGAGTTCGGCGCCGGCTACCTGTCGTCGGGCTACCGCGACGCCATGGGCTTCATCCTCATCATCGCCGTGCTGATCGTGCGGCCCCAGGGTCTCTTCGCCATGAAGGAGCGGATCGGATGACGACGCGTCTCCTCCCCTGGCTGTTCGTCCTGGTCATGGCGGTCGGGCCGCTGTGGCTGGGCGACCAGTACATCCTCTACGTCCTGACCTCGACCGGCATCTTCATCATCGGGGCGATGAGCCTGAACCTGCTGCTCGGCTACACCGGGCAGCTCAGCCTCGGCCACATTGCCTTCTTCGGAATCGGCGCCTACACCAGCGCGCTTCTGTCGCTGGGCTTCGACCTCGACCTCGGCGGAGTGGAGCCTTTCGTGCTGGGGCCGCAGCCGGTGTGGGTGGCCTTCCTCGGCGGCATCTTGGTGGCGGCGCTGTTCGGCTTCCTGATCGGCAAGCTCGCCTTCCGGGTGCGCGGGGCCTACTTCGTCATCGTCACCATCAGCTTCGCCCAGGTCATGCGCATGGTCGCGCTGAACTGGGTGGACCTGACCGAGGGGCCGATGGCGCTGAACAACATCCCGCCGCTGTCGGTGTGGCTGCCGTGGGACGGGGTGCTCCCGCTCTACAGGAAGGAATACAACTACCTTCTGGTGCTGGCGGTCGCGGTGGTCTGCTTCCTGGTGATCCAGCGGCTGGTGCAGTCGCGGGTCGGCCGCGCGCTGGTGGCGCTGCGCGAGAACGAGTCGCTGGCGCGCTCGGTCGGGATCGACGTGACGCGCTATCTGGTCGTCGCCACGGTGATCGCGGCGGGCATGGCCGGGGCCGCGGGCGGGCTCTACACCCACTACATCCGCATCGTCGACCCGGACGTCTTCATGTTCATCTACACGGTGACCATGGTCATCATGGTGGTGACGGGCGGCAAGGGCACGCTGGCCGGGCCGATCGTCGGCGGCCTCGCCTTCGGCATCCTGCCCGAGGTGCTGCGCGAGGTGGCACGGCCCGAGGTGCAGTGGATCATCTACGGCGTCGCCATGATCGTGGTCGTCTTCTTCCTGCCGCAGGGCATCGTCCCGGCGGTGAAGAACTGGTTCGCCGGCCGCCGCAAGCGCGTCGCCGGAACGGCGCTGGGCCTGCGCAAGGAGACCTCGGCATGAGCCTCGCGTTCGACGAATCCGCCGCGCCGATTTTGGAAGTGCGCGAGGTCGCCGTTCATTTCAGCGGCCTGATCGCCATCGCCTCGATGAGCTTCGCCGTGCCGGAGGGGGAGATCGTCAGCCTGATCGGCCCCAACGGGGCGGGCAAGACGACGGCTTTCAACGTCATCACCGGCTTCCTGAAGCCGACCGGCGGCAAGGTGCTGTTCCGCGGCACCGACCTGACTCGCCTGTCCTCCAACCGCATCGCGGGCCTGGGCGTCGTGCGCACCTTCCAGCGCACCAGCATCTTCGCCGGCTGCACCGTCTTCGACAATGTGCTGACCGGGATGCACCGGCAGGGCCGGGCGGAGACCTGGGGGGCTTTGCTGCGCCTCGCCTCGGTGCGGGCGGAGACGGAGCGGATGCGCGCGGCGGTGGCCGAGATCCTGGCCTTCGTCGGCCTGTCGCACCGCGCCGACGAGCTGGCTGGCAATCTCGCCTACGGCGAGCAGCGGTTGCTCGGCATCGCCATCGCGCTGGCCGCCGATCCGAAGCTGCTTCTGCTGGACGAGCCGGCCGCCGGGCTGAACCCGTCGGAGACGGAGGCCTTCATGGGCGTCGTCCAGCGCATCCGCGACCGCGGCGTGACCATCCTGCTGGTCGAGCACGACATGCGCATGGTGATGACCATCTCCGACCGCGTGGTGGTGCTGAACCACGGGCGCATCATCGCCGAAGGCCCGCCGGAGGTCATCCGCGCCAATCCGGACGTGATCCAGGCCTATCTGGGCCAGGGGGTGAAGCATGCTAAAGGTTGAGGGGATCACCGTCTGCTACGGCCAGATCCCGGCGCTCCGCAACGTCTCGCTGACGGTGGAGGAGGGGGAGCTGGTCACCCTGATCGGCGCCAACGGCGCCGGCAAGACCACCACGCTGCGCGCCATCAGCGGCCTTCTGCCGCTGGCGTCCGGCCGCATCACCTTCGAGGGGCGGGAGATCGGCAACGCCGCCCCCCGCACGGTGCTGGCGCTGGGTGTGGCCCACTGTCCGGAGGGGCGGCGCGTCTTCCCCCACCTGACGGTGCGCGAGAATCTGGAGATGGGCGCCTATCTGCGCCGCGACCATCAGGCGGTGGCCCAGGACATGGAGCGGCTGTTCGACCGCTTCCCCCGCCTGAAGGAGCGGCTGAACCAGCCCGCCGGCACCATGTCGGGCGGCGAGCAGCAGATGCTGGCCATCGCGCGGGCACTGATGTCGCGCCCGAAGATCGTGCTGTTCGACGAGCCGTCGCTCGGCCTCGCCCCCAACCTCGTGGAGCGCACCTTCGAGATCGTGTCGGACATCCGCCGGGAAGGGACCACCGTGCTGATGGTCGAGCAGAACGCCTATGCCGCGCTCGACATGTGCGACCGCGCCTACCTGCTGGAAAGCGGGCAGGTGATGGAGCAGGGCACCGGACAGGCCATGCTCGCCAACGACCACATCCAGCGCGCCTATCTGGGCGGTTAAGCAAAAAAGAGAGGGTCAGGGAATGGGAGAGGTTAGCACCGCCGGATCGGGCGCCGGTTCCGGTGTCGGCGCCAGGGTCCGCCGCAAGGAGGATGACCGGCTGCTGCGCGGGCGGGGCCGCTTCGTCGGCGACATTGCCCTGGTTGGCATGAAGGAACTGGCCTTCGTGCGCAGCCCGGTCGCCCACGCCACCATCACCGGCATCGAGATTCCGGAGGAGCACCTCGGCGCCGTCTTCACCTGGGCGGATCTGGCGGCGGGCGGCGTCAAGCCGATCCGCGCCGTCTCGGGCCTGCCCGGCTTCAAGGTGTCGGAGCAGCCGGCGCTGGCCGACGGCAAGGTGCGCTTCGTCGGCGAGCCGGTGGCCGTCTGCGTCGCCGCCACACGCGCCGAGGCCGAGGACATCGCCGCCTCCGTCTTCGTCGATTACGCCGAGCTGCCGGTGAATTCCGACATGCTGGAGGCGGTGACGCCGGGCGCGCCGAAGGTGCACGACCACTGGCCGGACAACGTCTTCCTGGAGACCAACGTCGGCGGCAACATCGCGGAGATCGCCGCCACCGCCCCGGTGAAGGTGTCGCGGACCATCCGCACGGCGCGCCAGTGCATGGTGCCGCTGGAGGGGAAGGGCGTGGTCGCCCACTGGGACCGCCACGTCGAACAGCTCGTCCTGACCACCTCGACCCAGATGCCGCACATCGTGCGCGCCGGCCTGTCGGAATGCCTGGACCTCGACCAGGGGCTGATCCGCGTGGTGGCGCCGGACGTCGGCGGCGGCTTCGGCTGGAAGGGCCTGCTCCAGCCGGAGGAGGTCGTGGCTGGCTGGCTCGCCATGCGTCTCGACCGCCCCGTCCGCTGGACCGAGGACCGGCGGGAGCATCTGGTCGCCGCCGCCAACGCCCGCGAGCACCATTACGAGATCACCGCCTACGCCGACGCGCGCGGGCGGCTGCTGGGGATCGAGGCCGACGCCTGGGTCGATGCCGGGGCCTACTCGGTCTATCCCTTCTCCGCCTGCCTGGAGGCGGCCCAAGTCGGCAGCATCCTGCCCGGCCCCTACGACTTCGCGCATTACCGCTGCCGCACCTTCTCCGTCTGCACCAACAAGCCGCCCATCGTCCCCTACCGCGGCGTGGCGCGCACCGGCGTGTGCTTCGCCATGGAGCAGATGATCGACGCCGTCGCCGACGCCGTCGGGCGGGAGCCGTGGCAGGTGCGGCTGGAAAACCTCGTCCCGCCGGAGAAGATGCCCTTCGACAACGTGACGAAGAAGCATTTCGACAGCGGCGACTATCCCGAATCCGTCCGCCGCGCCGTCGCCGCCATCGAGCTTGAGGGCTGGCGCGCCCGCCAGAAGGCCGGGGAAGCGGACGGGCGGCTGATCGGCGTCGGCTTCGCCACCTATTGCGAGCAGTCGGCCCACGGCACCGCCGTCTATCACGGCTGGGGCATTCCCATGGTGCCGGGGCACGAGCAGGCGCAGGCCCGCATCACCCCGGACGGCGGGCTGGAGCTGCGCGTCGGCGTGCAGTCGCACGGCCAGAGCATGGAGACCACCTTCGCCCAGGTCGCGCACGAGGTGCTGGGCATCCCGCTGGAGAAGATCAAGCTGGTGCACGGCGACACCGGCCTGACGCCCTATTCGACGGGCACTTGGGGGTCGCGCAGCATGGTCATGGCCGGCGGCGCCGTCGCCACCGCCTGCCGCACGCTGGCCGAGCGGCTGCGCCGGATCGGCGCGCATCTGATGCAGGCCGGGCCGGACGGGGTGGTGCTTGAGGGCGGGTCGGTGAAGGCCGGGGCCGCCGCGGTGACCATCCGCGAGATCGCCCACACTTGGTACCGCGCGCCGCAGCTTCTTCCCGCCGACGTGGACCGCGGCGGGCTGGAGGTCACCGCCGGCTACAAGCCGGGCAGCGACCACGGTACCTTCTCCTACGCCACCCACGCCGTGGCGTTGGCCGTGGACCCGGAGATCGGGCAGGTCGAAATCCTCGATTACGTGGTGGTCGAGGACGCCGGAACCATGGTCAACCCGATGGTCGTCGACGGCCAGATCTACGGCGGCGTCGCCCAGGGCGTCGGCACCGCGCTCTACGAGCGGATGCCCTACGACGCGGAGGGCCAGCCGCTCGCCTCCACCTTCGCGGATTACCTGATCCCCGGTTTCACCGAGGTCCCGCACGTGAGGATCATCCACATGCTGACCCCCTCGCCCTACACTGAGTTCGGCGTGAAGGGCATCGGCGAGGGCGGCGCCATCGCCCCGCCGGCGGCGATCTGCAACGCCATCAACGACGCGCTGAAGCCGCTGGGAGTCATCGTGACGAACGCGCCGATGACGCCGGAAGCCATTCTCTCCGCCATTGCGGGCGAGCGGGGTGCGGCATGAAGGCGGTCGATTTCGACTACGCGCAGCCGGCGACGCTGGACGCGGCGCTGGAGCTTCTGGCGCGCGAGGACGTGATGGTGCGGCCGGTGGCCGGTTCCCAGTCGCTCGGCCCCATGCTGAACCTGCGGCTGGCCCAGCCGGAGCTGCTGGTGGACATCACCCGCATCGCCGAGCTTCAAACGATCCGCCGGGAGGGCGATCGGCTGGTCATCGGGGCCTGCGTCACCCACGCGCGGCTGGAGGACGGCGACTACCCGGACGTGACGCGCGGCGTGCTTCCCAGCGTGGCGGCGGTGATCGCCTACCGCGCGGTGCGCAACCGCGGCACCATCGGCGGCAGCCTCGCCCACGCCGATCCGGCGGCGGACTGGGTGAACGTCCTGACCGCGCTCGGCGCCGACGTGGTGATCGTCGGTCAGGGCGGGCGGCGCAGTGTGCCGATGACCGACTTCATCCTCGGCGTCTTCGAGACGGCCCTGCAGCCGGGCGAGATCGTCGCGGAGATCCATGTGCCCGCCCTGTCCGACCGGGCGCGCTGGGGCTATTACAAGGTCTGCCGCAAGACCGGCGAGTTCTCCCACGCCACCGGCGCGGTGCTGATCGACCCGGCCCGCGGCGTCCAGCGCTGCGTCGCCGGGGCGACCTCCGGCAAACCGGTGGTGATCGACGGCCCCGCCCTGTTCGCGGGCGGCTGCACGGAAGCGGCGCTGGCCGCGCATCTCGCCGGCAGCCCCGCCGCGGACGACCCCATCGCCCTGAAGACCCACACCGTCGCGCTGAAGCGCGCCATCGCGCAGGTGATGTCATGAGCGCCCACGCCAAAACCATTTCCCTGACCGTCAACGGCACGCGCGTCGAGGCCAGCGTGCCGCCGCGCCAGCATCTGGGCGACTTCCTGCGCGAGCGGGAATTGCTGACCGGCACCCATCTGGGCTGCGAGCACGGCGTGTGCGGTGCCTGCACCATCCTGATCGACGGCGAGCCGGCGCGCTCCTGCATCACCTTCGCGGTGGCCTGCGACGGGCGGTCCGTCACCACGGTGGAGGGGCTAGACGACGACCCCGTCGCCGCGGAGCTGCGCGAGGCCTTCTCCGCCGAGCACGGGCTTCAATGCGGCTTCTGCACGCCGGGGATGCTGGTGGCGGCGCGCGACGTGGTGCTGCGCTGCCCGGACGCCGACAACCCGGCGATCCGCACGGCGATGAGCGGCAACCTGTGCCGCTGCACCGGCTATGTCGGGATCGTCAACGCCATCCGCCGCGTCATCGACGCGCGCAACACGAACGCGGGGTAATCCCATGCCGACCATGACCCAGACCCTTGCCGTCAATTTCCCGCGCGCCCGCGTCTGGCCGCTGCTGGGCGACGTGGAGCAGGTGATCGCCTGCATGCCCGGCGCCTCGCTGACCAAGCCGCGCGAGGGCGACCGGATCTTCGGGCAGATGCGCGTGAAGCTCGGCCCCATCGCCGCCGCCTTCGCCGGCGAGGGCACGCTGACGATGGACGAGGCCACCCACACCGGCGTCATCCACGGCCAGGGCACGGACCCCAAGAACAATTCCCGCGCCAAGGCCGACGTGACCTTCGCCGTCGTGGAGGAGGGGCCGGGCACGCGCATCGACCTGACCGTCGATTTCACGCTGACCGGCGTGCTGGCCCAGTTCAGTCGCGGCGCCATCGTTCAGGAGATCGCCAACCGCCTGACCGCCGAGTTCGCCCGCAACCTGGAAACCAAGCTCGCCGCCACGGCACCGGCGGTGGTGGAGGACGCGGAGCCCGTCGCGGCTTCCGCGGCTTCGCCGGAGCCTGCCAAGGAACTGAACGCTGGCAATCTCCTGTGGAGCATGTTGAAGGATTGGCTGCGCAAGCTCTTTTCCAACCCTCTCCCCTCTGGGGAGAGGGTGGCCCGGAGGGCCGGTGAGGGGGATGCACGTGGCGGTGCGTCCGGCAAAAGCGCAACCCCCTCACCCTGACCCTCTCCCCAGAGGGGAGAGGGGATTCGAACCTATGATGAGATTCATCACCGCATCATGCCGAACGACCCCCTGAACGCCTTCGTCCCCTACGGCCGGACCGAGGTCGCCGGAGCCGCGGACGGCCCGCTGGCCGGGCTGCGCTTCGCGGTGAAGGACCTGTTCCACATCGCCGGCCTGCCCACCGGGGCCGGCAACCCGGACTGGCTGCGCACCCACGAGGTTCCGCAGGACACCGCGCCCGCCGTGCAGCGGCTGCTCGACGCCGGGGCGCGCGTCGCCGGCAAGACGCTGACCGACGAGCTGGCCTGGAGCCTGGCCGGCGAGAACGCCCATTACGGCACCCCGGAGAATCCGAAGGCGCCGGGCCGCATCCCCGGTGGTTCCTCCAGCGGGTCGGCCGCCGCGGTGGCGGGCGGGGCGGTGGACTTCGCCATCGGGACGGACACCGGCGGGTCGATCCGCCTGCCGGCGAGCTACTGCGGCCTCTACGGCATGCGGCCCACCCACGGGGCGGTTCCGCTGGATGGTTCCGTCCCCCTGGCGCCGAGCTTCGACACGGTGGGCTGGTTCGCGTGGGAGGCGGCGCTGCTCCGCCGCGTCGGGGCGGTGCTGCTGCCCCCGGCGCCCGATCTGGCCTTTCGCCGCCTGTTGATCGCCGAGGACGCCTTCGCCGTCGCGGGGGACGCGGTGCGCGCCGCTCTCGCCCCGGCCTTGGACCGGCTGCGGGAGCGGTTCGGGGCGGCGGAGGCCGTGACGCTGGCCCCGGAGGGCTTGGAGCGGTGGCGCCTGGTCTTCCAGACGCTCCAGGCCGCCGAGGCCTGGGCGGCGCACGGCGCCTGGATCACGGCGACGAAACCGACCTTCGGGCCGGGGGTGCGCGACCGCTTCGTGGCGGCGGCCACGCTCGACCCCGACCTGGCCCGCGCAGCGGCGGAGACGCGGGAGGGCATCCGCCGGCGGATGGACGAGCTGTTGGGACCGGACGGGCTGATCGTCCTGCCCAGCGCGCCGGGCATCGCGCCGCTGCGCGGCTCGTCGGGGGCGGCGGTGGACGCGGAGCGCGGTCGGGCGCTGGCGATCCTCTGCCCCGCCGGTCTGGCCGGGCTGCCGCAACTCTCCATTCCCGCGGCGCGGCTCCAGGGCTGCCCGCTCGGCCTGTCGCTCATCGGGCCGCGTGGAAGCGACTCCGCGCTTCTGGCCATCGCCGAGGATCTGTTCGCATGACGCTTGAGATCAACATCCCCGAGGTGGTGGCCGAGGTCACCGCCGCCTTCGAGCGCTACGAGCGCGCGCTGACCGGCAACGACGTGGCGGTCCTGGACGAGCTGTTCTGGAACCACCCGGCAACCCTGCGCTACGGCGTGGGCGAGAACCTGTACGGCTACGACGCCATCGCCGCCTTCCGCCAGGGCCGCCCGGCGGCGGGGCTGGACCGAACCCTGCGTAACACCGTCATCACCACCTATGGCCGCGACATGGCGACCGCCAATACCGAGTTCACGCGCCCCTCCACCGAGCGCGTCGGGCGGCAGAGCCACACCTGGGTCCGCATGCCGGAGGGCTGGCGGATCGTCGCGGCGCATGTGTCGCTAATGGGCTAGAGGTCACGGGCGTCCGGCCCGGTTGCCGATTCTCACGCCCGCCGCCATCCTCTCTCTGTTCACCGCTTTCCCAAACCCGCTCCGACGGACCGCCCGCGATGACCTTAGACGACCCCCTGATCGAAGAGGCGTACCGCGTCCTGGCGGAGCGTCCCGGATTCCTCATCCGCCGCCTGCACCAGATCCACGTCGCCATGTTCATGGAGGAGTGCGCGGAGTTCAACATCACCCCCGTCCAGTACAGCGTGCTGACCGCTCTGGTGGACCGGCCCGACCTGGATCAGGTGACGCTGGGCGCCCAGATCGGCATCGACCGCACGACCACGGCGGGCGTGCTGGCGCGGCTGGCCGAGCGCGGGCTGATCCAGCGCCGGGCCAGCCCGGTGGACAAACGCATGAAGCTGGCCGCCATCACCGCGGAGGGCCGGAAGCTGCTGCGCCGTATGGACAAGAAGGCCCAGCGCGCCCACGACCGCACCATCGCGCCCCTGCCGAAGGAGGACCGCGCGGTCTTCCTGCGCTACCTGCTGCATCTGGTCGACGCCAGCAACGGCTACGGCCGCGCCCCGCTGCACCTGCCATGAGGTGAAGCATTCCCTCTCCCGCCCCGGGAGAGGGAGGGACCCACGCGCCAGCGTGGGAGGGTGAAGGTGCCGCCAAGGCTCGGCGCCTTGATCCTCGCACGACCCTCACCCGCCCGCTCTCGCGGGCACCCTCTCCCGGGACGGGAGAGGGGTTGGACGCAAAGGACACACGCGATGAACGACGCCACCGCGCGGGCCGTGGAGCGGATGCTGACCGCCGATCCGGTGTGGACGAAGACCGGAACCGCCGGGGATCGGATCGGGCTGGACCGCCACACGCTGCTGCACGCCGGACCGCCCTTCGCCGATCCGGCGGAAATCTGCCCGCCGATCCTCAACGCCGCCGCCGCGGCGCTGCTGTTCGAAGGCATGGCCGACGGCGTGGAGGAGGCCCGCACCCTGGTGCGGAGCGGCGCCGTGACCCTGCGTCCGGCGCAGGATTCCGGCGTGGTCACCCCGCTCGCCGCCGTCGTGTCGCGGTCGATGTGGCTGCATGTGGTGGAGGATGCCGGCGGCTCCGGCGCCCGCGCCTACAGCCCGCTCAACGAGGGCGGCGGCCCCGCTTTGCGCTTCGGCATCGTCAGCGGCGCGGTGGTGGAGCGGCTGCGCCTGCTGCACGGCGTGGTCGGCCCGGCGCTGGCCGGGATCGGGCCGGTGGAACTGCGTGGCATCGCATGCGAGGCGATGGAGCAGGGGGACGAGCTGCACGGGCGCGTCGGGGTGGCCTCGGCCCTGCTGACCGAGACGCTGGTGGCGCGGCTGGGCGGGACCGGTGCGGTCTGCGCTTTCCTGAAGGAGGCCGGGCAGTTCTTCCTCAACCCGTGGATGGCCGCCTGCAAGGCGACGATGCTGGCCGGTGACGGGGTGCCGGGGGCGGCGCTGGTGACGGCGGCCGGCGGCAACGGGATGCGCTTCGGGTTGCGCCTGTCGGGCATGATGGGCGAGGGCTGGGCGAGCGCGCCGGTGGCCGCACCGCAGGGGCCGGACATCGGCTCTCCCGGCGGAGCCTCCCGCCCGCGTCTGCCGGCGATCGGGGACAGCGCCGTCATCGACGCGCTGGGCTTCGGCGCGCTGGCGCTCGACGCCGCCCCGCTGCTGCGGGCGGAGCTGGGGGCTGCGGCCGAGACGGTCATCGCGGCGGCGGACCGGCTGCTCTGCGCCGACCATCCCATCCACGGGCGGCGCGTCGGGCTGGACGCCCGCGCCGTGTTGCTGGGCGGCCCGGTGCCCCCGGTCTGTCTGGCCGCGCTGCACGCGGCGGGGGAGGACGGGATCGTCGGGCGCGGCCTCGCCTGGCACCCGCCCTCCTGCCACGCCGAGGCGGTGGCGGCGGTGGACCGGCTGAGCCGCGCCGGTTTCCCGGACGCCCCCGACCGTCGCGCCTGACGTCCGGGGGGCCGGCGACGCCTATGGCGTCACAGAGCCTGCTCCAGCTCCGGCACCGCCTTGAACAGGTCGGCGACGAGGCCGTAGTCGGCGACCTGGAAGATCGGCGCCTCCTCGTCCTTGTTGATGGCGACGATGACCTTGCTGTCCTTCATGCCGGCGAGGTGCTGGATGGCACCGGAGATGCCGACGGCGATGTACAGCTCGGGCGCCACGATCTTGCCGGTCTGGCCGACCTGATAGTCGTTCGGCACGAAGCCGGCGTCGACCGCCGCGCGGCTGGCGCCGACCGCGGCCCCCAGCTTGTCGGCCAGCGCTTCCAGCAGCTTGAAGTTCTCGCCCGACTGCATGCCGCGGCCGCCCGACACCACGATCTTGGCTTGGGTCAGCTCCGGACGCTCCGACTTCGTCAGCTCCTGGCCGACGAACCTGGCCGAACCGGCGTCGCCCGTCCCGGCGATGCTCTCGACCGTGGCCGAACCGCCGGTGGCGGCGGCCGCCTCGAAGGCGGTGGTGCGCACCGTGACGACCTTGATCGGGTCGGCGGACTTCACCGTGGCGATGGCGTTGCCGGCGTAGATGGGCC
>NZ_JBHSLC010000015.1:0-40790 GCF_042657465.1 Azospirillum himalayense
ACAGACCCTCGCTGCGTTCGTCCGAGCCCCGCATCGCCCCCTCGCTGGCTGCATTCTCCACGACCGTAGAGAATCACGACAGGCCGGCAGGCAACAGACCATTTTCCGCGTCCTGGTAAGGGTCCGATCCGGAAATTCGGATTGCCGCTGATCCGGCAGTACCACGCTGTTCGTCAGGCAAGAATGTTATCCATTGCGCCTTGCGCCTACGCTTAAGGGGCTCTGACATCAAACGTTTTCAATGTGTTAGCTGTGCCCTCCCCGGGGGACTCATCCCCATAAAGTCTTTCCCCTCCCTGACCCTGCTTCCCCTCCGCCACCGTGCTCCACGACGCGCCCCTCTGTCCCAGGGGCGCCCACAGCACACGGAGACGGATGAATGGACGACAAGACCGGCGGCCTTCCCCCACGCTTCCTGCGCACACCCGAGGCGGCCCGCTTCCTCGGCCTGTCCACCCGGACGATGGAGAAGCACCGCCTCTACGGCACCGGCCCGCGCTACCGCAAGATCGGCGGCCGGGTGGTCTACGCCGTCGAGGACCTGAAGAGCTGGGCCGACCAGGGCCTGCGCACCTCCACCTCCGATCCCGGCGTCGGCACCGTGCGGCCGGCCCGGCCGGCACGCCGCTGAGGCCGTGCCATGGACGGGGTCTTCCGCGACGGCGACCGCCAGATGCAGCTCGACCTGTTCGTGGCACTGCCCGGCGACATGGCGGTGCGTGACCAGCAGGACTTGATGGCGCACCCGTTCTTCTCGCTCGCCAAGTCGAAGCGCACCGAGCCCATCGACTACGCCGCAGGCGACACGCGCATCCGCGTCGAGGGCACCGCCGAGCACGGCCTCGCCACCATCTGGGACGCCGACGTGCTGATCTGGGCGGCCAGCCAGCTCGTCGAGGCGCGCGACGCCGGCCTGCGCACCGCGCGCCTGATCAGCGCCACACCGCACCAGATCCTCACCTTCACCGGTCGGGGCGCTTCGCTGCGCGACTACCAGCGCCTGCGCGCCGCGCTCGACCGGCTCCAGGCGACCACGGTGGTCACCAACCTGCGCCAACCCGACCTGCGGCGCCGGCACCGCTTCTCTTGGATCAATGAGTGGAAGGAACGCACCGACGCCGCCGGCCGCCCGCTCGGGCTGGAGCTGATCCTGCCGGACTGGTTCTACCAGGGCGTCCTCGCCGACGCCTTCGTGCTGACCATCGGGCGGGAATACTTCGGCCTCACCGGCGGCATCGAGCGCTGGCTGTACCGGCTCGCCCGCAAGCACGCCGGCCGCCAGTCCGAAGGCTGGGCCTTCGACTTCCGCCACCTGCACGTCAAGTCGGGCAGCCTTGCCCGCTTCGCCAACTTCGCCATCGACCTGCGCACCGTTGCCCGGCGCCAGCGGCTGCCGGGCTACCGGCTGGCCGTCGAGCGCCAGCCGGACGGTAGCGAACGGCTGCGCTTCGCGCCGCGCGGCCCGGTCGAGGCGCCGATGAACGCCGCAAAAGTTATCCACAAACACGGGGGATAAACCGGTGAGACCGCTCGTGCTATCGGGTGTGCAACCGTTCGTGCCATCGGGTGCACGGCACTCGTGCTATCGGGTGCACGGACACCATTCAAGCCCTTGGACTACAGGGCCGATTCGCGCCCTTAACATATCTAACGGAGACTCTAACGAGTCTTTGTTGTTGGGGCAGCGGAATCATGGGGACGGGCGGTATGCCGTCCGATTCCGGAGGGCGGCGTCATGATCGTGGCGCTGCTCAACCAGAAGGGCGGCGTCGGCAAGACGACGCTCGCCACCCACCTCGCCGCCGAGCTGGCGCGTCCGGGTCACCGGGTCCTGCTGATCGACGCCGATCCCCAGGGCTCCGCCCTCGACTGGTCCGTGCAGCGCGACCGTGGGGGGCTGCCCCGGCTGTTCGCCATGACCGGGCTGGCGCGCGAGACGCTGCACCGCGAGGTGCCGGAACTGGCCCGCGGCTACCAGCACGTGGTCATCGACGGGCCGCCGCGCGTCACCGGCCTTGTCCGCTCGGCGCTGCTGGCCGCCGACCTCGTGCTGATCCCGGTGCAGCCGAGCCCCTACGACGCTTGGGCCTCGGCGGAGCTGCTGCGCCTGCTCGAAGACGCCCGCGACTGGAAGCCCGGCCTGGAGGCGCGCTTCGTCCTCAACCGCTGCATCGCCCGCACGCTGCTGCTGCGCGACGCCCGCCGGGAACTCGCCGGTACGCTGCCGCCGGCCCTGGCAACGACGGTGGGGCAGCGCGTCGTCTTCGCCCGTTGCGCCCGCACCGGCCGGCTGGCGGCCGAGGAAGCCCCCGGATCGCTGGCCGCCCGCGAGATGGTGGCGCTTGCCGCAGAAGTGCTGGGGACGGCGCGATGAACGGCGGGCGGATCGGCTTCGGGGCGCGTCCCGGCACCCCCGACACCTGGGTGCGCCGCGGCGATGAGGCGGCGACTCCCAAGGCGGACCTCTACACCGCCCGGCTCACGGTGGACGTCACCCCCGAGTTGCGCGGGCGGATCAGGATCGCCGCCTTCCGCCGGGGTGTGACCATGGCCGTGCTGCTGCGCGAACTGCTGGACGGCGCCTTTCCCGAGGAGGGCAGTTCCTCATGATCGTGGCGCTTGTGAACCAAGCCCGTGGTGCTGGTCGGACGACGCTGGCCGTGCATCTCGCCGGCGAGCTGGCGCTCCAGGGCAAGCGGGTGGCGCTGCTCGACACCGACCGGCGCTCCGGTGCCCTGGAATGGGCCGAGTGCCGGCGGCGCAACGATTTGCCGGCGCTGTTCGAGACCGTCGGCATCGCCAGCCCGGACCTGCGTTGCGGCGTCTGGGGCCTGCACGCCCGCTTTGACCACGTGATCATCGACACCCCGGCGGCGTCCACTCCGGCCCTGCGTGCGGCGCTGTTGGCGGCGGACACCGTGCTGGTGCCGACGCACCCCGAACGGGACGCCGTGGGACGCTGCGCCGCCACCATGCAGTTGGTGGTCGAGGCGCTGGCGGTCGAGCTGGCCATGACGGCGTCGGTGGTCATGACGCATGCCCCCGCGGGCCTGGAGATCGAGCCGGGCACCGAGATGACCGTCTGCGGCCTGCGCCTGCCCGTGGCCGCCGCGGTGGTCGGTGAACGGATGAGCTTCGCCATGAGCCGGAGCACCGGGCTGCTGGTGCAGGAGATTGACTTCGTCGGGCCGGCCGAAGTCGATGTCCGGCGGCTGGTCGATGAGGTGTTCGGCCGTGGCCGGACAGCGAAAACGGGCTGAGCGAGGCGGGGTCCGGGGCGGTTCCGGGACCGGGCGTGGTGTGGCGCAGGAACGGCGGCAAAGACAGGCGTCCGACGGCCAACGGAAAGAATAGGTTGCGGTTGTTTGGGAAGTAGGAAGGGCCATTCAGCAAGATAAAAGAGCGTCTACGGCGTCGTTTCGTCCCGTTCCAGATCAACAACTTATCTGTATTACAGAGATGCTTGGGAATGCAGGCGCATTCAACGCGCCGATCCTCTTAACTCATCCGAGATGTTGAGAAGGAGCGGCGTGTGGCTCAACGATGATCATGCCGGACTTTTGTCCGGTGATTTGTGGGGTGGAGCATGGGAAAGCGGTTCGGCCTGTTCGGCGGCATCCTCGACGACGACGGCTTCAAGGCGCGTATGAAGGCGCTGGCCGACCGTGGCCGCCGCCTCGCTCGCGCCTACACCCGCCGGCCGATGCAGAAGGTCCGCGTCAAGGGCGCGCCGCCGCAGGCCGGTCCCTACGCCCGCCCAGTGATGGTCAAGGTGCTTTACCACGACCGCGCCCGCGGCGCCTACCCGAACACCGTCTCGGCGCTGGCCAACTACCTCGCCAAGGAAGGGCCGCTGTTCGACCGCGAGCGGCTCGGCATCGACACCGCCGGGATCGTGGACGCGTGGTCGGCCGACCGCCGGGTGTTTCACCTCATCGTCAGCCCGAACGACGGGCACCGCATCGACGACATGGTGTCCTACGGCCGCGACGTCGTCGCCGCCTGGGAACGCCGGGTCGGCCCGCTGGAGTGGGTGGCCTCGGTCGAGCGCAAGCCCGACATGGCGCATCCCGACGGCAACCAGCACCTGCACATCATGGTGCGCGGCGTCCAGCACGACCGCGACCTCCACCTCGACCCGGACGTCGTCTCGCGCTGGCTGCGCCATGACGCCGTCGAGGTGACCACCGACCGCCTGGGGTACATGACCGAGCGTGAGCGCCGCGACTTCGAGCGCCAACTCGTCGAGATGCAACGGCTGCGCGAACAGCAGCGTGGCCGCGAGGCCGGGCGCGACGACCTCCACGATCTGGGAGGGCGCGAGCTGTGACCGCTTCCATCCGCCGCGGCGCAACCCTGCTGCTGGTCTGGCTCGCCGCCGTCTTCGCCATCACCGAGCTGACCGGCTGGCTGTTCGCCTGGCCGGCCGTCTTCGGCGGGTGGCGCGTCGGTCCTTTCGCGCTCTACTGGCCCGGCCAGTTCCTTGGCTGGCGCGGGCTGCTGGCCTCCGGCCACCGCTGGATCGTCGATGGTGCTGCGGTGGTGTCGGGCCTCTGCGCGCTGGCGCTGGCCGCCCGCGTCGTCCTCGACCTCCGGGGCACCCGCCAGCCGGGCTTCGGCGCCGGCCGCTGGGCCGACCGTGCCGCCGTGCGCCGCAGCGGCCTGCTGGGCGGGGGACGGCGATGACCGACCGCTCCTCCGTCATCCTCGGGGCCTACGGCCGCGACCTGCTGCACGAGCGCACCATGCAGCCGATCCTCGTCATCGGCCCGACCGGTTCGGGCAAGACCACCACCACCGTGCACCCGACGCTGCTGGCGGCCTGGGACGAGAGCGTGGTGGTCTGGGACTTCAAGGGCTCCGTCACCGAGGACACCAGCCGCGCCCGCACCCGCTTCGGCGACGTCATCGTCCTTGACCTCGCTCGCCGGGGCGGCTCCCGCTACAACCCGCTGATGGCGGTGCGGCCGGAGCCGTACCTCGTCCCCGACTGCCAGCACGCCGCCCGCGTCCTCACCGAGGGCGAGCAGGAGGGGCACTGGCGCAACGCCGCCTTCTCCTATCTCACCGGCGTTTTCGTCTACCTCCTCACCGCCGCGGCCGATTCCGAGAAGTCGCTGGCCGGTGCGCGCCGGCACATCCTGCTCGGCGACGATGGGCTCAAGCTGATGCTGGCCGAGGGCATCCACCCGACCGCCCAGCGCGCCGCCCAGGAACTGTGGGACAAGAGCCTGGCGCTGGCCGAGGAGCGCGGCACCGGCGAGGGCGAGGGGAAGGGACGGCCGGGCGGCGGCTCCGCTCCCCCCGACAAGAGCCTGCACTACCGCAAGTCGGTCTACGTCACCGCCTCGGTGCTGCTCGCCGAGTTCGAGGACTCGGTCCTGGAGGAGCAGACCGCCGCCAGCGACTTCTCGATATCCGACCTCGTGGCCGGCGCGCGGCCGGTCACCCTCTACATCGTCGCCCGCCCGCTCGACGCCCGGCGGCTGAAGCGCGTGTTCAAGCTGATCCTGACGCAGATGGTGGATTTCCTCACCATCGACCGCAACCTGGCCGACGACGGCCGGGCGCGGCGCTGGCGGCTGCTGGTGGCGCTCGACGAGTTCCTGCAGTTCCACCTCCGCGAGGCGGCGGAGTGGATCAAGTACGTCCGCGAGTACGGCATCCGCCTGCTCCTCCTGGCCCAGAGCCTGTGGGAGGTGGAGGAGGAGTACGGCCGCGGCCTCACCGCCAACTGCCGGCTGGTGGTCTTCCGCCCGAACTCGTCGGACGAGGCCGAGCGGATCAGCCGGATGGTCGGCGAGGCGATCGAGGAGGTGCCGACGCGCTCGACCTCCAAGGGGCTGCTCGACCTCTTCCCCACCGTCAGCCGCGGCGTGCGGGTGGACCGCCGGCCCGTGATGCCGATGCACGAGGCGCTGGAGATGGGCGGGGACGACCTGATCGTCTTCGGCTACGGCAAGCCGATTCGCGCCACCCGCCTGCACCCCTACGCCGATCCGCTGTGGCGCCCGCTCTACGGCCGCGCCGCGGCGGCCTGGACTCCCAACCCGGACGCCAACCGCTGGTTCGGCACCGCCGACCCGGCCCCCGAGGGCGATGCGCCCGCGGCGCCCCGGCGTCCCGGCAAACCCCCGAGGCTCTGGACATGACGGACACCCCCGACACCACCGCCACCCGCCCGGTCTCCGCCCGCGTGCCGGTGCTGCTGGCCGACCAGATCGCCCTGGTCCAGGCCCGCCAGGGGCTGCGCACGCTGAGCGACGCGGTGATCCACGTGCTCGACAAGGGACTCGACGCCATCGCCCACGAACGGGCGAAGACCGAGCGGCTGGAGGCCACTGTCGCCCGCATCGACGACCTGCTGATCACCGTGGTCGCGGTCCTCAACCTCGTGCACGACCTCGACCCGGCGGACGTGGCCGCGACCAAGGCGGCGATACTGGAACAGCTCGGCCATCCCCGGCGCACGGTGCCCAGCGTGCGCGACGGCTTCCACCCGAAGGAGGCCGGCGCATGACCGAGCTGGTGGTGATCGACGAGCCGGCGCGCCGCGAGATGCTGCTGCTGGCGCTGCGCCGGCTCATGGACGGGCTGTTCGGCGACCTGCTGTCCCGCGAGGACGTCGCCAACGTCCTGGTGCTGCCGCCCCTGCGCGGGCAGGGCACCTGCCGGGTGCTGGTCAAGAACGGCCCGTCGCCGGAGTTCGTCCGCGAGGTCGACCCCGACCAGGTGCGCCGCTTCCTCGCTTACGTCGCCGGCTTCCAGCGCAAGGAGCTGCGCCGCGACCGCCCGACCCTCGACGTCACCCTGCCGGAGACCGGCGAGCGCATCCACGCCGACATCGAGCCGGTCACCACCGGCCCGGCCTGCTCGATCCGCAAGCCCTACCGCGGGCGCATCACGCTCGACGACTGGGTGCTGTCCGGTGCCGCGACACCGCTCCAGGCAAGGATCATCCGCCGGCTGATCGATGGGCGCCGCACCGTGGTGATCGCCGGTGACGTGGACACCGGCAAGACCACGCTGCTGCGCGCTTGCCTGGAGGAACCCGCCTTCCGCACCGGGCTGCCGGCGGTGTTGCAGGACCCCTACGAGTTCGAGCCGCCGTGCCCGCACGCCTACGCCATGGTCGCCGACCCGTGGGCCGACCCGCCGGTCACCCTGGAGACGCTGGTCGCCAACGCCCTGCGCGTGCCGATGACGCACCTGGTGCTGGGCGAGGTGCGCCGGGCCGAGGCGCGGCAGATGGTGGTCGGCTGGACCACCGGCCATCCGGGGCTGTGCACCGTGCACGCCGGCTCGGCCTGGGACGCCCTCGACCGCATCGCCCAGATGGTCGGCCTCGGCGTCGTCGCCATGGACGCCTTGCAGATGCGCTGGATCGCCAAGGCGGTGCACGCGGTGGTGCACCTCGCCCGCGACCGCACCGGCCGGCGCTTCGTCAACGAGATCGTCCGGGTCGAGCGCTTCGACCCGGAGCACGGGTTTGTCCTCCGCCCGCTGGGGGCGGGGGAGCTTGACGGTGGAGGTGAGCATGCGGAGCAACGGTAACGTGCGTCGGGGATTGGCCCTGGCGTTGACGCTGGCCGCCCTGAGCGGGCCGGCACGGGCGCAGGTGATCGCCAATCTCGGCGCGGAACTGCTGTCCTGGCAGGCGGTGTTCGACACCAACTTCGTGCCGATCGCCGTCACCGCCGGGCTGCTGCTGGCGTTGGTCGCGGCGATGTTCTCCCGCATCGCCGGCGTGGTGGTGTTCGTCTTCACCGTGGCCGGTGCCGCCGCCTACGGTGCCCGCGACGCCATCATCGCGCTGGCGGGGGGCTGAGTCGTGGAGACCCCGCTGCCGCCGCCGTTGGTCCCCGACGGCTGGGAGAAGCCGGTGCGCCGCACCTCGGTGCGGCCGACCAAGATGCCGCTCGGCGTGCCCATGGAACTGCTGGCCATCGCCGTTTGGCTGGCCGCGGAGCTGTGGCTGGCGCTGGGTGCCATCCCACAGGCGGTGGCGGGGTTCCTGCTCGTCTTCCTGACGGCGCGCTATCTGACGCGCCGCGATCCCTGGTGGCTGGAGATCGTCCGCCAGAACGCCTCGGCCTGGCTGCTGCGGGCGTTGCGCACCCGCGGCGCCTCGCTGTCCCTCTCCTCCTACCGCGCTCCGAGGTGAGGCATGCTCGACCTGACCGCCTTCGACGACGGCTTCGATTCCCTGTCCCGGCACCTGCCGTGGGATTGCTTCGTCTGGCCCGGCGTGGTGCTGCTGGAGGAGGACGGCGCGCTGATGGCCGTCATCGAGTACGGCGGCCGCGACCAGGACGGCCAGGACCCAGCCGAGCGGATGCAGACGGCGCTGGCCGCCGGCAACGTCCTCTTCCCCTTCACCGGCGGCTGGACCTTCCATTTCGAGATGCAGCGACGGTCCGCTGGTGGTTACCCGGGTTCAACAGGCGCGCACCCCGTCTCCGAGCTGATCGACGGCGAGCGCCGCGCCCGGCTGGACGAAACCGGGTGCCAACTGCGCACGCGCACCTTCGTGGCGATCACCTACACGCCGTCCCGGCCCACCACCCGCACCGTGGCCTCCTGGTTCACCCGCAACCCGCCCGAGCGCGCCAAGCCGGACGTGATGCGCGACCACGTTGAGCCGTTCCGCCAACTGGTGCTCCAGTTCGCGTCCCTGCTCGGCCGGGCGGTGGGGTGGGCGCACATGCTGGACGACGACGGCGTGCAGACCCTGCTGCACAACTGCGTCTCGCCGCTCTACCAGCGCCACGTCACCGCCCCCGACATCCCCGGCTTCCCGATCAAGGCCAACCTCGTGGACGTCGGCTTCAAGCCCGGCTCGTTCCCGGCGTGGAGCAACGGCGGGACCGAATGGCCGGTCCGCCTGATCGGCATCGGCGGCTATCCCAAGGTCAGCCACCCCGGCCTGCTCAACGTGCTGGACAAGCTGCCCTTCGCGTTCCGCTGGTCGGTGCGTTTCGAGGCGATGGACCACGTCCAGGCGCGTGGTGTCTTCGCGGCGCTGTGGCGCAAGCACGACGACACCTCCTACGACTGGCGCTCGGTGCTGCTGCGCGCCGTCGGCGGCTACGCCGCCCTGCGCCACGACCCGGTCGGTGTCATGGAGGCGCTGGAGGCGGAAGCCGCCCGGCTGGAGGCCGAGCAGGCCGGCACCAGCTCGGGCTGGATGACGCCCACCGCCGTGCTGTGGGGCCGCTCCGTCGAGGAGGTGGAGGAGCGCCGCGACGAACTGGTCAAGGCGCTGCGCACCCTGGGCTTCACCGTGATCGAGGAAACCTGGGGCGCCGAGCGCGCGTGGTACGGCACGCTGCCCGGCCATGTCCGCCCGAATCCCCGCAAGGTGCCGCTGACCCAGGTCCAGCTCGCCGACTTCCTCATCCTCTCCTCGGCCTGGGGCGGACCGGAACGCAACCCGCACCTCAAATGCGATCCCCTCATGCAGTTGGAGGCCGAGGGCGGCACGCCGTTGATGGTTGACATTCACCAGGGCCAGGACGGGGCGGCGCTGGTGATCGGCCCGCCGCGCACCGGCAAGTCCACCGTGCTGGCCTTCATGGGGCACCAGTTCCTCGCCCGCGCGGCCGGTGCCCGCGTCGTCTGGATCGACGTCGACGCCACGGAGAGCACGTCGCTGGTGGCGACCTGGACGGCCGGCGGCGAGTTCCTCTCCATGGGCTCCGGCGACGGGGCGCTCAATGACCTCGCCTTGCAGCCGCTGGCCGACGTCGACACCCCCAACGGCTTCGCCTGGGGGCATGGCTTCGTCATGGACCTGTTGCGCCTTCAGGGCGTGCTGGGACCGGGAAACCTCTCGGCGGCCGAGGCCGGCGACGCGGTGGACGCCGCCCTGCATCTGCTGGCCGTCTCGCCGCCGTCGGAGCGCACGCTGTCGCACCTCGCCCATCTGGTGCAGGACAACATCGTCCGCATCGCGCTGGAGCCTTATTGCCGCGGCGGCCCCTACGGCGACCTCGTCGATGCCGCCGAGGACCGTTTCCTCGGCTCCGCCTGGACCACGGTGGACATCGGCGCGCTCATCGACCGCGGCCCCGGCGCGGCCCCGGTGATCAAGGCGCTGTTCCGCCGCTTCTACCGGCTGTTCGAGGACGGCCGGCCGACCCTGTTCCTGGTCGACGAGGCGTTCAAGGCGCTGAAGCACCAGCCGGCCGAGCTGGACGAGCTGCGCCGGCGCGGGCCGAAGAAGAACGTCGCGCTGGTGCTGGCCACCCACCAGCTCGACGACATCGAGGGCTCGGCCATCGCGGCGATGCTGAAGACCATCCAGGTCCTGGTGCTGCTGGCCGACCCCAACGCCGCCAAGCGCGCCATCCTGCGCGACTGGGGGCTGAACGCCACCCAGGCCGCCCAAGTCGCCCGCGCCATGCCGCGCCGCGACGTCTTCTTCAAGACCCCCGAGGGCAGCCGGCTCGGCCAGCTCACCCTCGATCCCGCCGCCCTGGCGGTCTGCGGCTGCGGCGGGGCGGCCCATAAGCGCCGGGCCTTCGAGCTGAGGGCCGACGTCGGGCCGCAGCGTTTCGCCGTGGAATGGCTGCGCCGCAACGGCCTGAAGGACGCCGCCGACACCCTGGAGACGACCCATGAAGGAGGACCATCATGAACACGCGCTGGATGCGCACGTCCACGGCCATGGCCGTGATTCTCGCCGTCACCATCGGTTCGCCGCCTCCGGCCCACGCCTTCCTGGGCGGGCTGCTCAACAGCTTCTTCGGCGGTGGTGGCGGAGGCGGCTGCTTCTCCGAGGGCGGCGACGGGCTGTTCGGCACCGCGCTGTCCGTCGCCGCCGGTTACGTCACCGGTGGCGCCGCCGGGGCCGCCATGGGGGCCGGCTCCAGCCTGACGGGGAGTGGCGGCTCCCAGGCGCCCGGCTGCCCGATCATGGAGAGCGAGCCCCTGATCGTCGAAGGCATGGTGCAGCGCCAGGAGGTCGAGATCATCGCCCAGACCGCCCACATGCTGACCCAGATCGACAACATGATTCGCATGCGCCGGCTGTCGGACCTCGACACCCGCGTCGCGGTCGCCGTCCGGCTCGGCGACGCCCGCCGTACCGCCGGCCTGGTCGACCGGGTGCTGTGGAGTCTGGACGGCGTCGGCCAGCAGTTCGCCGACCTCTACCCCGACGCCCTGCCGGAGGGGATGACCGCCGCGACGCTCGCCGGGCACCAAGCCGAACAGGCCCGGCTCGCCCGCGACGCCAGCCGGGCCAGCAAGCTGGTCTCGGCCGACGTCATGACCGGCATCGAGGGCTACCCGGCGCGCGCCCAGGCGCTGATGGCGGCGCTGAAGGCGTGCGACGGCCAGACCTGCGCCATCGACGCCGGCACCCAGGCGACGCTGCTGAACGCCGAGGTCGCCGGCCAGCTCCTGATGATGCAGGCGGCGCACCACCGGGCGGCGGAAGCCCAGCTCGACTACGAGCAGGCTGCCGTCGAACGCGCCCGCCAGCACACCCGCATCAACTGGCAGGGCCTCGACACCTACGGCGTGCCGGGGAGCTGAACCATGAGCATCCGGCACATTCTCCTCGCTCTCGGTGCGATGCTCCTCGTCAGCGTCATCGGCGCCGTCGCCTTGGTGCTCTACGTCCGCTCCGACGACGGGGCGTCCGTCCTGGAACGGTTGGAGCGCAGCAACCCGGCCTGGGAGGGCATCGACCGGTATGAGCGGCCGGTGCCGGCCCGCCCTGTGCGGGAGTGACCGGCCATGGACGTCAGCGGCCTGTCGACCGCCCTGCACCAGCTCACCGCCGCCGTGGTCACCGGCCTCGGCCTGCTCGGGCCGGACGTGCAGACCGCCCTGCGCCTGCTGATGATGCTGTCCTACACGCTCGCCCTGCTGCTCTGGCTGTTCGAGGGCAAGGCGGCGGTGCACGGCCCCTTCCTGCGCATGCTGCTGAAGTTCGCCGCCATCGGCGCCCTGGTCGAGTGGTTTCCCGCCGGCTCCGCCGCGCTGATGCAGGCCGCCGCCCAGCAGGGGCTCAACCTCGGCCCCGGCGGCGGCTTCTCCCTCGACGACCCCGGCTACATCGCCCACCTCGGCATCCAGGCGGTGATCCCGCTGATGCTGCGGGTCAAGGAGATGCTGGGGCCAGTCGATTTCTTCCTGAACTTCGTCGAGATCGTCATCTTCCTGCTGGCCGCCCTGGTGGTGATCGTAAGCTTCTGCATCCTGGCCATCCAGGTCTTCCTCGCCTTCCTGGAATACCGGCTGCTGTCGCTCGCCGCCTACCTTGCCATTCCTTTCGCCGTGCTCAGCCCCACCAGCTTCGTGGCTGAACGCGCCATCGGTTACATCGCGGCATCCGCGCTCAAGCTGCTGGTGCTCGGCTGCGTCATCGCCATGTGCAGCGCCACGCTGCTGGCATTGACCTTCCAGGGCACGCCGACCCTGGCCCAGGCCTTCGGGGTGGCGGTGCTGGCGGCGGCGATCTTCGTGCTCGCCATCAAGGCGCCGCGCGCCGCCGCCGGCCTGGTCAACGGCGGGCCGGTGATGGACGGCATGACGGCGCTGGCCGCGCTGTGGACCGCCGGCTGGCTCGGCATGCGCAGCATGGCCGGTGCGGCGGCGGCCACCACCGGGGCACCCGGCAGCCTCGCCGTCGGTGCTTCGGCGCTGTGGAGCGGCCTGCGTCATGTAACGACTGGTGCAACCGCGTCCGTCGGCAGCACCGGCGGAACCGGGGGCGGCGCTGGTGGCGGGACCGGCGGTGATTCCGCCGGGCGCCGTTACCCGGCCGGCCGCTTCGGCGGTTCCCGGGCTTCGGCCCCGCGCGGCAGCGGCTGGGACAAACCGATGACCGACGCCCAGCGCGGCGAACTCGACCGCCTCGCCGCCGGCCGCACCGTCGATCCCACCCTCACCCGCGGGCAGGCCAGCCAGCTCATCGAACGCTGGGGCGGCGAGGATTCGTGGCTGCGCCGCACCGCCTCCAACGCCACCGAACGGCCGCAGGACCCGCCGGGCAGGACGCCCGGAACGGATCGCCGCGCCGACGACAAGGAGACCGACCCGTCATGAAGGAGCGCGTCGTCAACGTCTACGACCCGCCGCTGGCGGCCGTGCCCGACAGCGCCAAGTACCTCGCCGCCATGACCTACCGCGCCAGTCGCGAGGCCAAGGCGCTGCGGCTGAAGCGCTGGACCTTCGCCTTGGCGGCACTCGGCCTGTCCTGGGGCTCGCTGATGACCTGGGACAACCTGCACATCGCCGGCAAGCTGGTGGAGATCGCCCGGTACAAGCCGGTCTACCGCGTCGAGCAGGAGATGGACGGCCACCAGCGCCTCGTGCTGCTGGACAACACCCTCACCGTGTCCAAGGGCGCCCGGCTCAACGCCGTCCAGTGGTTCGTCCGCTGGCAGCGCCAGATCGGCACCGATCCGGTGATGCTGGCCAGGGACCGAGCCGCCGCCCGCGCCCGGCTGACCGGCGGCGCGGAGCGCAAGTGGGACGCCCTGCTGGCCGCCGACCTCGCCCCGGCCGAGGGCTGGACCCGCGACGTCGCCGACGTCCGCGTCCAGGAGCGCGAGGCCGACCCGAAGACCGGCACCTCCGCCTTCTACGTGGTGTGGACCGAGACGGTGTACCGGGACTTCAAGCCTCGGTCCAAGACCCTGATGAGCGCCGCCGTGGTCACCGTGGACGGCCCCTCGCGCGAGGGCGCGCTCGACGGCGTGTCGATCTCCGGCTTCTCCGAGCCCAGCGGCACGCCGCTGAAGGCCGAGCCGAAGGAGCCGGCCAAAGCCCACCCCATCCCCCAGTCCGAGACGATGGAGCCCCAGCCATGAGACTCCCGGTTTCCCTGCTGGCGCTGCCGCTGCTCGCCGCCTGCGCCACCGAGCCGCCCCCGGTGCCGGCCGCCGGTTCCGCCACGCTGCAGCGCCCCTACACCCTGGCCGACCTGCACATCCCGCCGACGGCCATGGAGCGCGAGCCGAAGGAGAAGGCGGGGTCGCGGCCGTCGCGGGCGCAGACGCGCAGCTGGGTCGGGCAGGCCAACGAGGCGGCGCTCGACCTGCCGACGCTGACCTGCTTCAAGGGCAAGAGCTGCGAATACTGGTACCAGCCCGACCTGCAGTACCTCGTCTACATGGCCGAGGGCAACCAGACGCTGGTCTGCCTGAAGCCCGGCGAGGTGGTGCGCGACATCGTCGCTCCGGGCGCCCAGGTGTGGATTCCCCACAGCCCCTACAGCTTCGGCAAGGGGCCGCAGCGCACCGAGTGCATCGCCTTCATGCCGCGCCGGGCCGGCCTCAACCAGCAGATTTCCCTGTTCACCAGCGAGCGCAAGTACGACCTCAACGTCGAGACCCACAAGCGGGTCCACCACGTCGAGGTGCGCTGGCGCTACCCCGAGGACTATCTCGCCACCCTGAATGGTCAGGCCGAGGTTGTTTCGGGTGCAGCCGGGGACCGGCGCGACCGCACCACCGAGCTGGCCTACCGGGATCGCCGCTGCACCTACACGCTGGAGGGCGGCACGCCGGAGTGGCGGCCGGTGCCAACCCCCGACGGCCAGCCGCCGGTGTGCGACGACGGTGAGGTGACGATCATCAACTTCACCCCCGGCGCGCTCGGTGCCTACGGTGCGCCGATCCTCTGGCGTATCGGCCCTGACGGCACCCGCATCCCCGTCCAGTACGGCCGTATGAACGCCACCTACCGCGTCACCGGCATCCACGACCACCTGCTGCTGGCGATCGGCGCGCAGGAGGTGCACATCCGGAGGACCCGCGCGTGACATCGGTCAACGACACCCCGCCGCCGCTGCCGCCCGATCCGCTGGCCCGTCACCGGGTGATCACCTCCGGTCCGCACGTCGTCCGCATCCTGCTGGTGGCGGCCGCCGTGATCGGGCTCGGGCTGGCGGCCTACATGCTGGGCCGCAGCCAGGGGGCAGGCGGGCTCCCGAAGCTGTCGGTCGCTCTCGGCCCGACGCAGCCGGACCCGCGATTGCCCAGCTACGAGGACATGGCGCCCAAGCCGGCGCCGGTCCCGCCGCCGCCGCCCCGCATCGAGAAGAGGGAGCCGGCCCCGCCGCCGCCCCGACCGCAGGCCAAGGCGCCCCCGAAGGAGGACGAGCTGCGCAAGAAGGCGATGGAGGCCGGCGTCGGCGGCTGGAGTCGCAAGGAGGAGGGTACGGCCATCGCCTCCGTCCCAGCCGGGGTGCCGGACTTCGCCGCCGCCGGCTCCGACTGCTTCGTGCCGCCGGGAACGCCGATCCCCCTGCTGACGGTGAACCGGGTGGTGACCGAGCGCGGCGGCATCGTCACCGCCCGGGTGACACAGGACGTCTGGGACGCCGGCTTCGTCTGCTTGGCGGTGCCCGCCGGTTCGGTGGTGACGCTGGACGTCGGCGCCGGCGTCACCAGAGGGCAGAAGCGCATCGAGGTGGCGAACCCGGTGATCACCCGGCCCTGGCCGCGCAACGACACGGTGCGCGTCGCTGCCATCGGGACGGACATCGCCGGCGCGGCGGGGCTGGCCGGATCGGTGCAGGTGCCGTGGCTCCAGACCGGGCTACTGATCGCCGCCAGTGCCGCCGTGGACGTTGCAGCGGCGGCGCTGACGGGTGGCGGCAGCCTGATCGGCGGCATCCTTGGGCACAGCATCGACCGCCCGCTCGACAAGGCGGCCAGGGACCTGCTCGACCGGGCGCCCGTCATCACGCTGGACGCCGGGGAACCGGTACTGCTCCTGCTGCGCGGCGGGCTGTGGGCCGACGAGTTCCGGCGGTGACGCGCAGATGTATTGCCGCGTGCCACCCAGCTTCAGAGCTCGGCCAAACCACCGGCTACCCTCACGCAAGCAGCGCGGCTTTTCCATCACATCCTTTGCCCACGGCGTCACGGAACCCCTCGTGCACGGCTCCGGTTAAGCCACCATGACCACCACGCCCAAAAACGATCCCGACGCCGCTCTCCTGGAGCGCGTGCTGCGCTACCAGGACATCCTCGCCGACTACAGCCGCCTCGCGGCCGAAGCCAAGGAACTCGGCCGTCTGCTCCAGTTGACCTGTGTGCAGGCCGCCCGCGGTATCGGCATCAAGCGCAGCAAGATCATGCGCTACCGGCCGACCATGGGCGACCTGCTTATCGAAGCCGGGGTGGGTTGGAAGCCGGGCGTGGTCGGCCAGGTGACGCTCGGCACCGACGTCTCCTCGCCCCCGGGCCGCACCCTCCAGACCCGCCAACCGGTCATCACCGACGACCTGCCGAACAGTTCGGAGGTCCGCTACGCGCCGGTCCTCCAGGAGCATGGCATCGTCTCGGCCTTGAACACGCCTATCGCTGTGGACAGCATCGTATGGGGCGTGATCGAGGTGGACAGCGAGGTGCCGCGCCACTTCACCCAGAGTGACGTCCAGTTCCTGACCGCCATGGCCAACATCCTGGGTATGGCCGTGCAGCGCAAGCTCCAGGAGCACCACACCGCGGACATCGCCAAGAAGGCCATCACCGAGGTCGAGCAGCAAAAGATGCTGATGCGGGAGTTGCTGCATCGGGACAAGAACGACTTCCAGATGGTGATGGCGCTCCTGGTCGTGCAGGAGATGAAGCAGAGCGATCCCGGTGTGCGGCAGGCGTTCCGCCATGTCATGGACCGGGTGTCGGCGATCAGCATGGCGCATGACCAGTTGGCCATGCGGCCGGGCCTTGGCACGATCGACGTGGCCGCCTACCTGCAAGCGCTGTGCGGCAATCTCGACCAGCGCCGGGAAGGGATCCACGTCAGGACGGCGTGCGAGCACGCCGAGCTGGTGCATGAGCGCGCGGTGCCGCTCGGCCTGATCACCAACGAGCTTGTGACCAACGCCATCAAGCACGCCTTCCCCAGTGGCCAGGGCGTGGTGACGGTGACGTTCACGGTGGAGCGGGAAATCGAGCACGGCTGCCTGATCGTTGCCGACAACGGGGTCGGCATGGGCCCGCCCCGGCCGGGGAGTTCGGGCTTGCAGCTGGTCAGGAGTCTGGCTGCGCAGGTTGGCGGCTCGGTCGAGCAGACCAGCCCAGGCCAAGGCACCATGTTCCGGATCACCGTCCCGCTCGTGGTGTGAGGCCCTGACGCTGTTCCGCGACCGTCAGGATCCATCGGCGGACAGCGCCAAGCGGATGGCATCCAACAGGCGGTTCGTCGGAACAGGCTTGGTGAACACCAGGGTTCGGGCTTCGGACGGTTCAACCATCACTATGTCGGGCAGCAGATGGCCGGTCGTGATGACAACCGGCAGCATGGGAGCCCGTTCACGAAGCTTGGCGGTCAGGCTCAGCCCATCGAGCCGAGGCATCCGGATGTCGGTGACCAGGATGTCGGCCGGATCCGCCGTGTACGCGTCCAGAGCCTCAACACCGTCGCACGCCACGGTGACCCGGAACCCGGCATCCACCAAAACCTCCTTCAGGACCATGGCCACCAAGCTCTCGTCTTCAGCCAGCAACACATGGATCGGCATGGCGGTCTGCTCCTGCGGCCCGGAACTCTTCCCTGCAAACACATCGAGCCGGGGAAACCGTGCGGATGCCTCACGTTCCTGCCCAGCGCGCGACTCTTCGGCAACACTGACCTTAGGCCAAGGCCGCACCCAACCGGAGTCCCCGCTCGCGGGCTGGGAATGAGCGGCCGTTGCTGCCTGTTGTCGAGGAATGGACGTTTGGGAGAAAATCAAGGCCGCGCAAGCCCGCCTTAGGGACCTGCAGGAGCGCCGGCAGCAGGTTCTGGCGTCTGCGTACGAGCGCCTGCGGTCCAGCGACGCGACGCTGAGAGCATCCAGCCGGAAGGCATGCAGGAGGCCACAGCAAGAACTGGGCGAATCAGACGAACCCGGAGGCACCAAACGGAAGCGGTCAGATCGTCCGGCTCCGGAGAGCGGGTCATGAACGCAGGGCCACCGCAGCCCTGCCGCTTTTCGAACACATCCGATATACTGGTGGTCCAGCGTGGCGCGAAGACGCGGAATGTTACGTGTAGATGCTTGCAGTTTTTGGCGCCTGTGCTTGCTTTTATCGCCGAGCCATGCTCGAAATCGGTGAAAACGAGGCAGGGCTTATACTCCTATTAACTGCAACTCTGCTTGCATTAGCTGCGATGTGCTCGCACTCATCCAGACCTGCTCAGATTCCTTGAGGTAGTACTCAGGGAAGGAGCGATGGGCGAACGAACGAAAATCTAAAAAGGGGACAGTTTTCGTTGGGGCATGCCGGCAGCGCCCGTTGCGCTCTACTGTGATAATTTCCCAATTATTGGAGAATTATCCGTCATCCTCGCGAAGACGGAGGGTGACGATTGCTTTCTTAAGGTTGCTGATAATCCTTGAATAGGAATGCTCCAGGCGCCGTTGGTATCGCAGGCTTACATGGCATCCATCTGCTGCTCCATGAGGTCGCCCAGCTGGCGCGGCGTCACCGGCTTGTAGAGCATGGCAAGGTTGAGGGCCTCAGCCTCGCGCGCGCACTCCGGACCGGTTTCGCCGGTCAGCAGGATGCCGGGAATGTCGGCGCCGAGCAGACGGCGGATCTCCACGACGCCCTCGGTCCCGAAGCGCTGCTCGCGCAACCGGTAATCGGTGATCACGATGTCCGGCCGCCGGCCGCCGGCTCGAAGGCGCTCAAGAACCTCCTCGATGGACCCCGCCACCAGCACCTCATAGCCCCATTCGGTCAGAATGGCCTGCAGGCCCATCAGAACGATGGCGTCGTCGTCCACCACCACGGCGAACCGGCCGCCGCCGCTTGCCGCCCTGCTGTGCACGGATGGCCGAACCAGCGCCGCTCCGCCGAGCGGCACCATGATGCTGAACGTTGACCCTTCGCCCGGCACCGAGCGCACCTCGACGGAATGGTCCAGCAGCATGGACAGGCGCTGAACGATCGCCAGACCCAGGCCGAGTCCCTGGTTGCGATCACGTTCGGTATTGCCGACCTGGTGGAATTCTTCCCAGATCCGGTCCAGATGGTCGGCCGGAATGCCGACGCCGGTGTCCCGGACCAGGATCCGCAGTGCGCCTCCCTCGCGGCGGCAGTCCAGCGCGATCTCACCGTTCTCGGTGTAGCGGACGGCGTTCTCCAGCAGGTTGCGCACCATGCGGCCGAGCAGCGTCGGGTCGCTGCGCACCGTGCCGCCGCACGGCGAAACCCGCAGCGCCAAGCCCTTGATCGCCGCAACCGGGACATAGGACGCCGCCAGCTGATCGATCAGAGGCTGAAGGGGGAAATCCTCGAAGGCCGGCGCGACCGCGCCCGCATCGAGGCGGGAGATGTCCAGCAGACCGTCCAGCAGAGCCTTCATCGCGTCCAGCCCACGGCCGAGGTGGACGAGCTTCTTCTTTCCCTCCGTGTCCTTGACGTGGGGCTTCAGGGACTCCAGGAACAGCAGAAGTGATTGCAGCGGCTGACGCAGGTCGTGGCTGGCCGTGGCCAGGAAGCGGGACTTGGCGGCGTTCGCGCGCTCGGCCTCCTCCTTGGCCAGTCGCAACGCTTCCTCGACCTGCCGTTCCTCGGTCCGGTCGCGCAGGATTCTCAGGAAGCCGTGCACGTCGCCGTCGCGCAGCGGCATCATCATGCCCATCGCCCAGAAGCGGCTGCCGTCCTTGCGCATGTGCCAGCGCTCGTCCGACACCCGCCCCTCGGTCAGAGCCCGGTGCATTTCCTCCTGGGGCCGCCCGTCGGCACGGTCCTCGGGAGTGAAGAAGACCGCCATGGATTGCCCGAGGATCTCCTCCTCCTCCCAGCCCAGGATGTTGCGCGCGCCGGTGTTCCACACCGTAATGCGGCCGTCCAGGTCGGTGGTGACGATGGCGTAGTTGGTGGCGCTCTCCAGGATCATGCGCAGCCGCTGCTCGCTGGCCAGCAGATGGCTGTGGGCGACGCGCAGCCGTTCGGCCGCCTCGGCCCGTTCCATCGCATAGGCGCGGGCCTGGTACTGCCGCCGCCGGGCCCGCAACGCACCGCGCACCGCACCGATCAGCGTCGTCGGATGGAAAGGGCGCTCGAGGAAGGCGACGTTGCCGAGGATCTCCATCAGGCGCCCCGCCGCCGGGTTGCGCTCCAGCCCGCCCGTCCGCCCAGTCAGCAGCACGAAGGGGAAATCCGACCAAGGGGGCTGCGCCGCGATCCAGGCGGACAGCCGGTGCAGGTCGGCCGTGACCAGCGCCTCCTCGACCAGGACCGCCACGCCGGCGCCGCGCGCCAGCTCCCGCACCAGCGCGTCGAGATCGGAACAGGCGACGGCCTCGATCCCCCCGTCGCCGAGGAGCCGCTGCGCCAGCGCCGCGTTGCGCCCGTTGGGCGCCAGCACCAACGCGCGCTCCTCCATCAAGGGCGCGGCCTTCCTCACCGTCATGCCGGATCGTTCCCGAACAGATTGCCCTGGCCGCCGGTGTAGACCGGAACCCCCTGCATCACCCCGTGGAACTGCTCCAGCGGCGCCCCGATCTCGAACCCGCCCGGGGTGATGCGGAACTCGCGGATGGTGTCCTCGTGGGCGCCGGCGCGCTTCTTGACCACCGAGAGCGCGCGCCGCACCCGCCCCTCCGCTTCGAAGTAGCGCAGCAGGATGACGGTGTCGCTGAGGTAGGTCAGGTCCACCGGCGTCTTCATCTCGCCGATGAAGCCGTGCTGGGCCATGGTGAGCAGCGTCACCACCCCCTGCCGGTTCAGGTAGGTCAGCAGCTCGTGCATGTGCAGGATGAGGAACTGTTCCTGCGGCATCGCCGCCTGGTAGCCGTTGAGGCTGTCGAGCAGGACGGTGCGCACGCCGTCCCGCTCGACGTGGGCGCACACCTTGTGCGCGAACTCGCCGGGGCTCAGTTCGGCGGCGTCGATCGGTTCCAGCAGGAGGAGGCTCTGGTCGCGGTAGGCGGCGAGGTCGAAGCCCAGCCCGGCCGCGCGGTCGAGCAGAAGGCCGAGCTCCTCGTCGAAGACGTAGACCGCCGCCTTCTCGCCCCGCTTCATTGCCGCCACGGCGACGCTCAGGGCCAGAAGGGTCTTGCCGGAGCCCGAAGGACCGACCAGCAGGGTGCTGGAGCCGCGCTCCAGGCCGCCGCCGAGCAGGGTGTCCAGTTCGGCGGCGCCGGTGTCCGTGAGGGTACGGGCAAAGCCGTGATGATGCTCGGCGGCGATCAGGCGCGGGAACACCGTGACGCCGCCGGTGGCGATGGTGAAGTCGTGATAGCCGCCGCGGTACTTGGTGCCGCGGTATTTGGTGATCCGCAGGCGCCGGCGTTCCGCCCCGTACTCGGGGGCCAGCTCCTCCAGGCGGACGACACCGTGCGCGATGCTGTGCAGCGTCCGGTCCTGCGCCTCGGCGGTCAGGTCGTCGAGCAGCAGCACCGTCGTCCCGTGCCGGGCGAAGTAATGCTTGAGCGCCAGGATCTGGCGACGGAAGCGGAGCGATCCCTGGGCCAGCAGGCGGATCTCGGACAGGCTGTCGAGGACGACGCGGGTCGGCTGGACGCGCTCGACCTGGTCGAAGATCAGCCTGGTGGTCTCGCCCAGTTCCAGGTCCGAGGAATAGAGCAGGCTTTGCTGCTGCTCGGCGTCGAGCAGGCTTTCCGGCGGCACCAGTTCGAAGACGTCGATGGCGTCGAGCGCCCAGCCGTGCGAGGCGGAACCGGCCCGCAGTTCTTCGGCCGTCTCGCCCAGGGTGATGTAGAGGCCGGTTTCGCCGTTCCGGGCTCCGGCGAGCAGGAACTGCAGCGCCAGCGTCGTCTTGCCGGTGCCGGGGCTGCCTTCGATCAGGTACACGCGTTCCCGCGTCAGGCCGCCGCCGAGCACGTCGTCGAAGCCGGCGATGTCGGTGAGGGCCTTGCCGGCCGGAAGGTTCGGTGCAGCGGTCATGGAAGGCTCCGGAGGTGTCGAGGGAGTGGTGCCGGCAGGTCATGGGCCGGGATGCGCGTGACCGCGGCGCCGAGTTGCCGCTCGGCCCACCAGAGATCGTGCTCCTGCTGCAGGCGCAGCCAGGTTCCCGCATCGGCGCCGCAGAAGCGGGCAAAGCGGAGCGCCATCGCCGGCGTGACCGCCGCCTCGCCGGAGAAGATCCGGTGCAGGGTCTGGCGGGAGACGCCGAGTTCACGGGCGGCTTGGCTCACCGGCATGCCGAGGACAGGAAGCACATGATCGCGCAACAGCGTTCCGGGATGCGGTGGCGGGGAGTCGGGTGGGCAGGATGGGGCTCCGGACACTGGCTTCCCGCGGGAGTCTGTTGCCGACATCCACAACAATGGGGAGGCGCACGTGTAAAGCAAGGCGCAACGCATGCACAGGTAGCCGAAACCATCACAACTCAATGGGGCATACCCTGCCAGGACGGCTGGCCGAGGCACCTTGCTCTCGACAGGATGGATTTCGACGTTGCGAGACGGCGTCGTCCGTAGGTCTGCAAGCAAACGAGACGGCTCATGGCCATCTACGGCTACGCTCGCGCCTCCACGCTGGATCAGGACGTTGCGATCCAGGAGGAGGCGTTGCGCCGGGCCGGCCGCGTCGACCGGTTGGCGCGGTCGATCAAGGATCTCCAGGACATCGTGGCGAAGTTGCGCCGCAAGGGTAGGGGCCATAGACGTACCCGTCGGCACGGACCAACCAGCCGCCGCGTGTGTTGACGACAAAGAATGCGAGCTCGGTTCTGCTGGGCATGCTGCTTCCTATGGGGGCATGTCGCGGAGCGGGACTATCCGGCGGTGTCCGCCCGGCGGTTTGTGAGCGTCTCTTCCGCGGCCTTCCGCCACCAGTTCCGGACGAGGCGGTCGCGCCTCGCCCAAGGAACATTCGTCGTGTTGCTCGCGCCATAGAGCTGCTCGGCCAGAGCTTCGATGGCCTCTCTGTCCAGGGCGATTCCGCTCATGCGGTTCTCCGGTTTGCGGGCAAAGCATCCATTTCGCCGAGGGTGATGAATTTGGATGCGATGGCTCTGAAATTTGTGCTCCACCTGAAGAATCAAGGAAAATATATTGGCATGAAAAAGAGCCTATTGAGACCCGAAGCCCACTCATCGTTCATGGGGTATGTTTGGCGATTGCATCTATCGGGAGGAAAAATATTACGCTGAGGATTGTGGCGGAAGAGGAGCGTCCGGGAGGCGCTTGGCCGACGCCGGTGAACGGACCGGCGCCGTAGTGGATCCGTACAAGCAGCCAAAGATCCCCGTCACGCGGGACGATTCCGGTGCGAGATCCGGACCGGGAGCCTGTTGAGGGTGGTTGTCCGCAGCATCCCGGCCATCACCGGCAGCACCAGCCCACGAGGGAAATCCACCATGTCAGAACAGGCTCTCAAGGAACTCCTGATCAAAGAGTTGCAGGATACCTACAGTTCCGAAACGCAGATCATCGAGGCGCTGCCCGCGATGGTGGAGGCCGCTTCGTCGCCCCAGCTCAAGCAAGCCTTCGAAACGCACCTCCGGGAGACCGACGGCCAGGTCAAGCGCCTGGAACAGATCTTCCAGATGCTCCAGGCCGAACCGGGCGGGAACACCTGCGAGGCGACCCAGGGCCTCATCGAGGAAACCGAGGAGATCATCGACGAAGGCCTGCCGGCCGAGGTGCTCGACGTTGCCCTGATCATGGCGGCGCAGAAGGTCGAGCATTACGAGATCGCCAGCTACGGTTCGCTGAGGACGCTGGCCGAAACCTGCGGCATGACCGAGGTCGCCCGCCTGCTCGAGCAGACGCTCGACGAGGAGAAGGCGACCGATCAGAAGCTCAACCAGCTCGCCGAAGGCGGGATCAACATGCGCGCCTTCAAGGCGGCATAAGGCCGAGCGACGCAGGACAACAGCCGTGGCCGCCGGTGGGGGTTGCGGCTGTTTTCTTTTGCGACGACGCAGCCATAACGCGCGCGTGCCATTGCGAAAAGCGTGTATCCGTTCCGGCTTTCACGAGGGGGCGCCCTTCGAGGCGCAGGCTTGCGTCGCTCATGATTGCCTTGAGGGCATGGGGATCGCTTTGCAGGACGAGGATGTCCTCGGCGAACGGCGTCCAATGTCCGGCGGGAACGCAGCGCCTTGGCGGATGACGGCGCCACCACCTGATGGCTCGGAAACGCGTGGGCCGCATGCGGCCCGCAGCCGGTTCATCAGACGGAAGCCGGCGGCAGCGTCAATTCCCGATGTCGGCAGACTCCAACTCAGGCCGGATGAGCTTCAAGGGTGCGGGTCAGCCAGGATGACATCAAGATGAACGGGATTGTGCAGGGTGTTGGAGACCGGTGACCACAGCGCCGCGTGCTTGACAAGAGCGGCAAGCACATCACGTGGTGCATCGGCGTCCAGGTGAACGATCACGCGGATGGCCTCGAAGCCGATCGGCCTCGGTTCAGCGTTCCCGATTGCCCAGCCGGCCGTGGTGTCGATCTCGGCCTCCACTTCCAGTTCCAGCCGGTGCACCAGGATGTGGCGCGCGACGGCATCGGCGTGAATGCCGACGGCGAGGCAGGAGCCGAGGGCAGCCAGCAGCGCTTCGGAAGCGGTTGGAGCGGCGTTCCCGTTCAGCGGGCCGCCCGGCTCATCCTCCATGACCGGCTGTGCCGGGAGATCACGGATGTAGTTCCGCTGCTGGAACCGGCCCTGAGCGACGGTCCGGCATCGCAGTGTCCGAACGGCGTTCGGATTCCTTTTTTCCTCGTCGATCCGGGGGGGCGGCTCGGGCTTGGGCGACGACGGGGAACGCCCCGCCTCCGGAGCGGGCGGCTTGCGCATCGCAGCATCCTTTCTTCGCGCGGGGTTTGGGGGACAGGCGAACAGGAAGCGCATCATCCCCAGCCGGAAGCCAGTCGGTGCCGGATGGTCCACTGAGCGGTTGATGCGGTTGTTCGATGACCGCGCTGGCCGAAACGTCGGCTCGATCACTGTACGGGCCTCCCCTCGCCACGTCATGCGGTCGATACCGGTGAGCGGGAATGCGAAAACGCTTGGCGGCGGATCCATGCTCGATTGGGACGATCTGAGGTTCTTTCTGGCCCTGGCGCGCACCGGCAGCCTTTCGGCGGCGGCCCGGGATCTGCGGGTCGCCCAATCGACGGTCGGCCGCCGGCTGGCCTCGCTGGAGGCAAGCCTCGGCGTTCGGCTGCTGAACCGCACGCCCGACGGCTATCTGCCAACCTTGGCCGGCGACGAGGTCCGCGTTCAGGCGGAGCGGCTCGAAGCGGAGGCGCTGACCCTGGAGCGCACCGTCGGGGGGCGCGACACCCGTCTGGCCGGCCTGGTTCGCGTCACCTGCGCCGAAACCGTCGCCAGCCAGATCCTGGCGCCCTGCGTTGCGGCGTTGCACGCGGAGCACCCCGAGATGATGGTCGAGCTGATCTCCAACCCGCGCGAGCTCAGCCTCGCCATGCGCGAAGCGGACATCTCCGTGCGCCTGACGCGCTCGGATCAGCACGACCTCGTCGTCCGGAAGATTGGCAGCCTGGACTTCGGGCTCTACGCGGGGCCGGCCTACCTGGATCGCCAGGGTGAGCCGGACTATCAGGCCGGTTGTCCGGGCCACCACCTGATCACACAGACGGACGACATCCAGGAGGCGGCGCAGACCAACTGGCTGGCCGATCTGGCCCCCCGCGCCCATGTCGCGATGCTGACCAACAGTCACGAGGCCGCGGTGCTGGCCGCCGCGCAGGGTGGTGGGCTGGCCTGTCTGGCGCGGTTCCGTGCCGATCCGGAAAGCGGCCTGAGACGTCTGACGCCGCCATCGCCGCCTCCAGGCGCCGCGATCTGGCTCGTCGTGCATCGCGACAACCGCCATACGCCCCGGATCAGAACCGTCCTGACGCACATCGGCGGCCACATTCGGGGTCTTGCCCAGGCACTGTCTCCGGAAGGGGTGGATACGACATCGGGTGGGAAGGCGAGCCGGTAGTACGGGAAACAACCTGTTTTCACCGGTGTCGGTATCGGTGCGGATGTGCATAGCCGGTCACCGGATTTGGATGCGCCGGAGCGGCCAACTTCCCGGACCGGAGGCTGTTCCTTCCCACGCGGCTGTCGACCGATTCGCCGTGGAGTTCGCTGTTGAGAGAACGGACTCCGGCGTCAAGGCGGCCGTGGCCTCCGCGAAACATCCTCATCATCGTTTTACAGGGCTCTTGCATGTCGTCCGCCCCAATCCCGCCCCGCGACCCGGTGGTGCCTCTGCACGCCGAGGACGTGGTGGTCACACGCCGCGACACCGTTGGCGATACGGTTCGGGTCGCCGTCACCACCCGCGAACAGGAGCGGCTGGTGGACGAGGAACTGACCCATGAGCGGGTCGCCATCGAGCGCGTGGCCATCGGCCGGGTGGTCGATCGCGTGCCGCCCATCCGCAAGGACGGTGATCTCACGATCATTCCGGTCGTGGAGGAGGAGGCCGTCATCGTCATCGAACGCCGGCTCGTCCTCCGCGAGGAAATCCACATGCGGCGGGTCCGCGTCACCGAGCGTCACCGGGAAACGGTGACGCTGCGCCGCCAGGACGCCGACATCAGCCGCATTCCGCCGGACCGGCGCGACGATGCCGGCTGACGGGCCGAGAAAGCCCAACCCGACCCTTCCAGGAGAGACAGACATGACGGACGAAACCATCGTCGCCATTTTCGACACGGACACCCAGGCCGATGCCGCCGTGCGTGACCTCAAAGCGGCCAACGTTCCGGCGGATGCGATCAGCCGGCACGCCCGCAACGCACCGGGAACCGGCACAGCGGCTCCTGCCCAGGAGACGGGCTTCTGGGCCAGTCTGTTCGGCGGCGACCCGGATCATGACGCCGCCGTCTATGACCGCAGCGTGGAAAGCGGCTCGACCGTCGTGGCCGTGAGGGCTCCGGGGCAGCACACCGCGATGGTAACCGAAATCCTGGAGATGCACCGTCCGGTCGACATCGATGAGCGGGCCTCGGGCTACGGGCTGTCGGGGACAACGACGAGCACCACGACGACGCCGGTTACGGCCACACCGGTTACGGCCACACGGGAAGGTGCCGCCGGAATGGCCGCTGCCAATCAGGGCGGCAACGGCGGCGGCAGCATCCAGCTGTCCGAAGAACAGTTGCACGTCGGCAAGCGTGCGGTGAATCGCGGCACGACCCGTGTTCGCCGCTTCGTGGTCGAAACGCCGGTCGAGGAGCAGGTCAGTCTGCGCGACGAGACGGTGACGGTCGAGCGCCGCGCGGCGACCGGCGACCATCTGGTCACGGATGCGGACTTCACCGAGAAGACGGTCGAGATGACCGAAGTTGACGAGGAGGCGGTCGTCGGAAAGAGCGCCCGCGTCACCGAAGAGGTGGTGCTGCGCAAGGACGCGACGGAGCGCGTCGAGGCGGTGCGGGACACCGTGCGCCGAGAGGATGCCGAGATCGAGAAGATTCCGGCCGCTCCGCCCGTCGCCAAAACCTGATCCGAAACCTGCTCCCCTGCCAACCTGCGTTCGGGGCGCCGTCAGGGACCTCGAACGCGCTCTTTCGGAGCGACCACAATGTCAACGGACACCTATGCCGCCCCGCCGCTCCGCGGATCGGGCGTGCTCGAAACCACCACCACGACAGAGGGGCACTCGCACATCCACCGCCGCATCTCATGGGCGGCGATCTTCGGGGGCGTGATCCTGGCCCTCGCTATCCAGCTCGTGCTCAGCCTGCTGGGCGCCGGCATCGGCCTGGGCACGGTTGCGACAAACGCGGGAAGCACCCCGAGCGCCAGCAGCCTTGGCATCGGGGCGGGCATCTGGTGGGTCATCAGCAGTTGCCTCGCCGTTGCTGTGGGCGGGTACGTCGCGGCTTGGTTGGCCGGTGTCGAGATCCGGTTCGACGGGGTGCTGCACGGTCTGGTCACCTGGGGCATCGCCACCCTCGTGACGTTCTGGCTGCTGTCCTCGGCCATCGGCGGGATCATCGGCGGCGGCTTCTCGGCCTTGGGCAGTGTGACCTCGGCGGCGGGCAGTGGGCTCGGCGACGCGGCCAAGCCGCTTGCCCAAGCGGCAGGAGTATCCCCCGATATGGTTCGGCAGCAGGCCGAAGCGTATCTGCAGCCGGCGAACCCCGATCCGGCCACGATGAGCCCGCAGGACGCCCAGAAGGTGATCGCGACCGATCTGGTCACCTATGCGGGTGGCGGCGGCGAGGCGGCGGCGGCCAAGGAGCGGATCATCACCATCATGGCGGCCCAGATGAAGGTCAGCCACGACGAAGCGGCCCAGCGTTTCGAAAACGGTCAGGCCAAGCTGCAGCAGACCCGCGACAAGGCCGTACAGACCGCCAAGGATACGGCGGACGCCAGCGCGTCGGCCGCATCCCGGACCTCCTTCGCCGGATTCGCCGTCCTGCTGCTCGGCGCCGTTGCCGCGGCGGTCGGCGGCTCCCTGGCCGTGCAGCGCCGGCTGCGGGTGACCCAGCGCGTCGTTCGATAAACCGACCGGCAATGATGACTGACCGCCGCCATCGACGGCGGTGTGGAGCCCGAAATCGCGACGCGTGGCGGGCTCCCTTCTTTCTTGACCGGCTTCTTTCCGCTCAGCCCAGAAGAAAGGCCCGCGTATTTTCTTTCGGTCCGGCATAGTCATGGAAAAATAAAAAATTCAGGCGGCGCGCACCCTGAAATTATTAGTAATTCTGTTGACGTGTATTTTATCAGTATCGGGATTTCAGGTTCTGATTGGTATATGCCTTTTACAGACACTTGTTATTGTGCGATGCGTCATAATATAGATGCAGGACACAACAGGTCGAGCCCACCCGCTCCCTGGCCCCCAATCAACCATCGATCAGTCATTGGAGTTCAACATGGCCGACGGCACGTCCCCGGTTCACACGATCCGCAGCGCCAGCGACGAGGCAGCCGCGAAGACGGAAAGCCCCAAAACCCACAGCATCCGGAGCGCCAGCGACGAGGGGGCGACGAAGTCCGGCAAGCCCGATGCCAAGCAACCCCACGACCAGCCGGCCCGGCCTTTGGAAGGCCGGCCCTTCGAAGGAATGACGGCACAAGCCGGCCGTGGCTCCGTCGAACGGGCAACAGAGCGGTCGGCCCAGCAATTCGCCGCCGGTGGCGAACTGGCCGGCCGCACGCTCCAGAACATCGCCCGTCCTGCCGAACAGAACCTCACGGTGGCCATGGAGTTCGGCAACGTCATGACCTCGCGCTATGAGGCCGCGTGTTCCGAGATCGTCCGGTACATGCAACAAGCGGCCCAGCGCCAGAGCGAGATGATGAACGACATGCTCCGGGCGCGCAGCCCGAGCGATGTCCTGCTCGCCGGGAACCGGTACCTGCTTGGCGGGCTGCAAGCATTTTTCGACGCCAACGGCCGCATCGCCCGGGCCTCGGCCCATACGGCAGACGAGGCGGATTGCAAGCGGAACCGGCGCTCGGTCTGACGCGCCCGGCAGCCGTCCAACCATCCGCCGATCGTTCGGGAGACGGCGATGCCACCCCACGCAGCGGCAGGAGGATCTCTGTGAAGGCGCCCATGAACGAAGAGCACACGCTTCCGGTGGTCGAGGAGCAGGTGACCATCCGCAAGCACAAGCGGGTCACGGAAACGCTTCAGGCTCACACCGTCACCCACGAGCATGAACAGCCGGTCGAAGCCGAGCTGTCGGTGCAGACGATCCAGATCGAGCGGGTGCCGTGCGACCGGTTCGTCGATCACCTGATCCCCGACCGCCAGGAGGGTGACACGACCATCATCTCGGTCGTCGAAGAGGTCGCGACCCTGAACCTGCGGCTGAAGCTGGTGGAGGAGGTGCGCATCACCCGCCACACCGAAACCCGCAGGATTGAAGACGCGGTCAAGGTTCGCCGCCAGGACATCATCGTCGAACGGGTTCACCCCCCGCCCGACACCGAGGTCTGACCGGCCTCACCGTCATTTGAATTCAACGGAGAACATCATGAGCACGATCGTCGTAGGACTGTACAAGGAGCCGCGCGCCGCCAAGAAGGCCTTCGAGGCCCTCGTTGCGGCTGGTTGCCAGGAGAAGGACATCGACACCTTCGACGGAGCCGGCAACGCCGACAAGGCGACGCAGGAGTTGCTGGGCCACGGCTTCACCAAGGACGTCGCGCAGCGGTACGCCGCCGCGATCAAGCAGGGCCACACCCTGGTGGCGGCCGACATCGCCGATCAGGACGCGGATGCCGCGGAAGCCATTCTTGACGAGAACGGCGCCATCGACCTGCCCGAATCCTCGCATCAGCCGAAAAAGCCGGCGAAGGCGGACAACGGCGCGAACGTGGAGGAAGAGTCCGTTCCCGTGGTCGAAGAGCAGGTGGAGATCGGCAAGCGCCGCGTCAGCAAGGGCGGGATGCAGGTGACGACGGAAGTGACCGAGACGCCGGTTCGGGAGACCGTCCGGCTGCGCGAGGAAGAGGTGGATGTCGAGCGCCACAAGGCCGACCGGGCTCTCGGCGCCCAGGAGGTGGACACCGCGTTCGAGGAGAAGACCGTCGAGATGACGGCCACCTCCGAGACGCCGGAGGTGACCAAGGAGGCGCGCGTGGTCGAGGAGGTCGTGCTGTCCAAGAAGGCGACCGAGCGCGACAAGACCGTGGAAGCCTCGGCGCGACGCACCGATGTCAAGGTCAAGCCCACCGGCGACCGCCCCGGCGCCAACAAGCGCTGACCCCAAGCGCCGGCCCCGAGAGCGCCGGCCCCGAGAGCGCCGACCGTTGCCAGCGAACGCGCCTGCTCCCCGAAAAGGGGCAGGCGCCTTGGGGCGGCTCCCTCCGGCGATCGACGGGCCAGGGTGGACGACGACGGGTCATGGAATGCGGCCGTGCCGGAAGGTTGGCCCGCTTCACCTCCCGCTTCGCATCACGTCGACCGGGCCTGAGGAGAGATTCATTGCTTTCACGCACCAGCAGCAGAACGGTGACGTTCTCGCACCCCTTCATGTTGACCGGGATCGACGGTGTGCAGCCGGCGGGAACCTACACGGTCGAAACCGATGAGGAACTGGTCGATGGCCTGTCCTTTCCGGTGTACCGGCGTGTCGCGACGGTGATCCTGCTGCCGGTGCGCGCCGGCGGCACGACCCTCGCCCAGGCCGCCACGATCGATCCCCTGGACCTGGAGCGAGCCGAGCAGGCCGACGCGGCCACCCCATAGAATGGTGCCGCGGGCATGATCCTTCGGCCCGGTCGGGAGCAGGGAACTTCTACACCACGCTCGGCAGCCAACCGGCGGCGCTCATGGCCTGCCAGGCCGCCCCCGCGGCGAGCACGGAGAGAAGGAGGGTTCCGACCAGCGCGACGCAGAGCAGCGCGCCGTCCTCCTCCAGATAGGCGAAGGCGATCAGGACAATGAGCAGCGCCGGGGGAAGGTTGCTCAAGGGTACGGGAACGAGGAGGCTCGCGCCAAGCAACAGAACGACACCGCCAACCACCCGCTTGGTTGCCGTGAACGGGGTGGCCCAGCGCGGGCGGATGAACCGCTCCAGGTAGCGCAGCACCGGAACGGCTCGGCGAATGATCGCGGCCAACCGGCGGGTCTCGACATGATGGGTGGCGATGCGGCGGGGGAACGCAGGACCGGGGCGATCCAGGATCATTTGGAACGCAACGATCGTGAGCAGCACGCCGGCCATGGCCGATACGCCCGGAAGCACGCCAAGAAGCGCCAGGAGAAGGAGGATGATCCCGAAAGAACGATGACCGAGCCTACCGGCGAGCCAGTTCAGCGTCACATGCTCCGCGGGTGCTTCGCCGAGAATCCCGTTCAGCATCACGGACGTGGGCGCACGCGTGATCATGACCATGCCCCCTCAGACTGTTGAGCCATCGGGAGATGGGGGCGGACGGTCGGCTCGGAAGGGTGAAACGCATGGGGGAGATGACATGAGCCAGTCGCAAGTGGGCCTGTTCATCGCCGCCGCCTCGGTCATCGCGGTTTCCGTCGCCCTATACCGGCGCGACCGTCTCAGCGAGGCTGGGCTGGGCGGCGTTCTCGTCGGCATCGCCGCCGTGGTGGCGTGGATGCTCTCCAGTCCGTGATGGGTCTCACCTGGTGTTGGACAGAACGAAAGACCACCCGCGATGTTGATGCCGGGGTACGTCCTCATCGACCGTCTCCGGAGCCGATCGAATCCTGATCGCCCGCCACGGTCGGCCAGCCACTGCCGGATGGGACGAACGAAAGAGGGGCTTCTCCCATGGGCACCGATAGAGGCACGGAAAACCGCCGCCAGCGGCACCAAGCCGCTGGAGATGATGCAGCCGCAAATCGACAGGCCGGGATGGATGGCGATCCGGATCGGCTGCCCTTGAGGCCTGACATGGCCCTGGGGCTCTGGACATCCTGGATGGAGGCCAATGTCGGTGCCGTCCGCGATTGGAGCGGAGCCGTCAGGCCATGGTGGCAGGTTTCGCCCAACGATCTCACCGGCACCCTGCTGGACGCCGGAACCCGGCGGCTCAACGACGTCCTGGCCAACGACCCGGTGCTCCGGTCCATCGACGGCCTATGGAGCGCCAATCCCTTCCGCACCATCGTGCCGGTCGACTGGGCGGAAGTCGCCCGCGCGCTCCGGACCGTGTGGATGCTGTCGCTCAGCCGTCCGGACAAGGCCGTCCGCAAGGCCGCCGATGTCCAGGCGGCCGTCTGGACGTCCGCGATGGAGGCCTGGAACGACGCGGGCCGCCGCTGGTGGGGCATGGCCGGCGGCAAGGTGGCGGACGGGTCCAGGTCCGGTTCGGCGCCCGATGGCGACAAGCGCTTCGCCGCGCCGGAATGGCACGCCAACCCGGCCTACCGCACGCTCAAGGAGATGTACCTGCTGGCCTCCGACTGGCTGCTGGAGCAGGGCGAGCGCGCCGACGGCCTCGACGATGCCGAGCGGCGGCGGCTGACCTTCCATCTCCGCCAGTTCGTTGACGCCATGAGCCCGACGCTTTTGCTGTTCTCCAACCCCGCCGCCTTGCGCCGGGTGTTGGAAACCGGTGGCGTCAGCCTGGCGGACGGGGCGCGCAACCTGCTCTCGGACCTGAGGGAAGGCCGTCTCAGCATGGTGGACGCCACCGCCTTCGAGCCGGGGCGCAATCTGGCGACGACGCCCGGCAAGGTGGTCCACCGCAACCGGCTGATCGAGCTGATCCAGTACCAGCCGGCGGGCGGGGCGGTGCATGCGGTGCCGCTGCTCATCCTGCCGCCGTGGATCAACAAGTACTACATCCTCGACCTGCAGCCGAAGAACTCGATGGTGCGCCATCTGGTCGAGCAGGGCTTCACGGTGTTCGTGATCTCGTGGAAGAACCCGGACGCCTCGATGGACGGCGTCGGCTTCGACGACTACATGGACCTCGGCCCGCTGGAGGCCGCCGACGTGGTGCGCGACATCACCGGGGCCACCTCCATCAACGTGATGGGCTACTGCATCGGCGGCACGCTGCTCGCCATCACGCTCGCCTGGCTGGCGGCGAAGGGCGACACCCGGTTCAACGCCGCCACCTTCATGGTGTCGCTCCAGGATTTCTCCCATGTCGGCGACACCGCGGTGTTCCTGGGCGAGCCGACGGTGGACTTCATCGAACAGCAGATGATGGAGCGCGGCTATCTCGACAGCCGGGAGATGGGCAACATGTTCAACCTCCTGCGTTCCAACGATCTGATCTGGTCGAACGTCGTCAACAACTACCTGATGGGCAACAAGCCCCCGGCCTTCGATCTTCTGTACTGGAACAGCGACGGCACCCGCATGGCGCGGGCGGCGCACAGCTGGTACCTGCGCAACACCTATGTCGAGAACAACCTGATCGTTCCGGGCAAGGTCAGGCTCAAGGGCGAGGCCATCGACCTCGGGCGCATTCCGCAGGAGGTCTATGCGGTCGGCGCGGAGAAGGACCACATCGTGCCCTGGGACGCCGCGTGGCGCGTCACCCAGCTGCTCAAGGGGAGCAAGGTGCGCTACGTGCTGGCGTCCAGCGGTCACATCGCCGGGATCATCAACCCGCCCGGCGGCAAGGGGACCTATTGGACCGACGGCGCCGGAGAGCCCGGCGCGACCGCGCAGGCGTGGCGCGGGAAGGCCGCCGCGCACAGCGGCAGTTGGTGGACGGACTGGACGGCATGGCTGGCCGAACGGTCGGGTCGAAAAGGAAAGCCGCCGGCACTGGGCAGTGCGACGCATCCCGCGCTCGCCGACGCGCCTGGCGCCTATGTTCTGGAAAAGTAATCCTGCAGCGCTGCCCCACCTCCACCCCGCGTCTCCGCAGGGGGTGGTCAGGACAAGAAGCTGTTCATCCCCCAGGCGATCAGTGCCGCCATGAGCAGAAGAAAAAACCAGGGGTTGACGATACCCGTGCGGCGGCTCCGGTCGACGACTTCGCCGTTCGGAGCCGTAGCGGACCCTCCTTCCGGCAGGAGCTTCACCAAACGATCCGCCGCCGCAAGGGCATCCGGGGCTTCAGGCTGTTGCGCTGGAAGCCGGCGGAGGATGACGGCGAGCGCCGACGCCGCGGCGCCCCTCGGCAGCGCCGCCAAGCGGGCCGCCTCGGCCCAGGGGTCGATGCCGAGCCGCGCCAGGGCGGAGAGAACGCTGAGTGGGCTTCCGTTCTCCTCCTCCCAGAGCGGGGCGCATAGGAACTCGGTCAAGTCGGATTGGTGCAGGGTATATTCAGGGCGTAACGGCATATCGACCTTCCACAAAATTCCATGTTCTATTCCTATATATGGCGATCGATTGGGAAAATCAGCGTCGCGCTGATGGGGTGCATTAAATGATGGAGTTTTGAAGAAATCTTGTGCTCGGGATTTTTTATAAGGTTTATTTTATTGATTGAAGGGTGCCGTGCTTATTTTCAGTCGCTGAGAAATTCAAAGCTCCGGGTTTTCCTTCTCGCGTGCCGCCACCGCAGGTTCGGTTTCTTACCGGATGGCTGTGGGAAGGTGCATGTCAGTCGGGTGGCGGCGCCTCGTCGCGGTGCTGGCGCAGTTCCGGCGCCCCACGCCAAGGCTCGCTGTGTCGTCGCTCGTAGACGCCGCCTTCGCCTGCAATCCGAACCTCTTGGACAACATCCCGCGCTCTGTCGCCCGAGGAGCCGAGGCTGCGCAGGGCATAGTCCATCAGTCCGAAAGCGAGCTCGCGCTCACCCATGATCGCCAAGCCCACGCCTTGCCTCTCCAGATGGGCGACCTCCGCCTCGCTGTGGGTCCGCACCGCCGTATCGATGGAGGGGTTGATCCGGCGCGCGAGATCGAGAACGCGCCGTGTCTGATAGCCCTGGGGTGTGGCGACGACGATCAGCCGCGCCCGCCGGGTGCCGGCGGCCTCCAGCACGCCCGGTGTCGTCGCGTCCCCATAGACCGCCGGCACGCCGCGTTCACGCAACGCCTCGACCCGTCGGCGGTTCTGGTCGATGACCACGATGGGCAGATTCTGACTCTTCAGGCCCTTGCCGACGACGCTGCCGACCCGTCCGTAACCGACGATGACCGCATGATTCCGCGGGCCTTCGTGGGTCGGAGGCAGCACAGACAGGCTGTCGGTTCTGCGGCGTTCGAGCCGGCCCAGCATGCCCGGCCTCCGCCGCAGCCAGCCGGAGAGACGGTCGAGACCGACGAACACCAACGGATTGAGCGTGATCGAGAGCAGCGCGCCCGCGAGGATCAAGTCGCGTCCCTCCGGCGGCAGGAGCCCGAGCGTCACCCCGAGTCCGGTCAGGATGAACGAGAACTCGCCGACCTGCGCCAGACTCGCCGACACGGTGAGCGCGGTCGATGCCGGATAGCCGAACGCCAGCACGATCCCGAACGCCGCCAGTGTTTTGCCGAGGACGATGACCAGGACGACGGCGAGCACGGCGAACGGCTCGCGGAGCAGGATCATCGGGTCGAACAGCATGCCGACCGAGACGAAGAACAGCACCGCGAAGGCGTCCTGAAGCGGCAGCGCGTCGGCCGCGGCCTGATGGCTGAAGTCGCTTTCGCTCAGGACGACGCCGGCGAAGAAGGCCCCGAGAGCGAAGGAGACGCCGAACAGCTCGGCCGAGCCGAAGGCGATGCCGAGCGCGGTCGCGAGCACCGAGAGCGTGAACAGCTCGCGCGAGCCGGTCCGGGCGACCTGCATCAGAAGCCACGGGATCGCGCGCGTGCCGACCACCAGCACGAGGGCCAGGAACACCCCGACCTTGCCCAGCGTCAGCGCCAGCGTCATGGCCAAGCCGCTGCCGCCGGTTTCGCCCGCCACGCCGCGCGGCGTGCCACCGAGCGCTCCCGCCAGGGCCGGCAACAGCACCAGCGCCAGCACCATGGCGAGATCCTCGACGATGAGCCAGCCGACGGCGATCCGTCCGTTTGCCGAATCGAGGATGTTGCGCTCCTCAAGCGCGCGCAGCAGCACCACGGTGCTGGCAACCGAGAGCGCCAAGCCGAACACCAGACCCGCGCCGAACGTCCAACCCCAGATGTGCGCGACGCCGACGCCGAGCGCCGTCGCCATCACGATCTGGCCGAGGGCACCGGGAATCGCGATGGCGCGGACGGCGAGCAGATCCTTGATCGAGAAATGGAGGCCGACACCGAACATCAGGAGAATGACGCCGATCTCGGCAAGCTGGGATGCGAGCCCCTCGTCGGCAACGAAGCCGGGCGTGAAGGGGCCGGCCGCGACGCCGGCCAGCAGATAGCCAACGAGGGGAGGCAGCCGGAGCTTGCTGGCGAGAAGGCCGCCCAGGAAGGCGAGAACCAGGCCCACGACGATGGTGGCGATGAGCGTCGTCTCGTGTGGCATGAGGATCCTTGTCCGGTCCCGGGCGGAAGAATCCCGCGATGGGGCCGGCTCCGTCAGATATGGTGGTTGCCCGGCGACTGGTCAGTGCGATGCGTGTCAGTACTGACGGCAGGTGTTCGTCTGCGCCTTCGCGTGTGCCCTCGCGCGTCTCCATGTCCATTGGATGATGATAGAATACGGGCTTCGCTTTGATTTCGATGGCTGGATGGTCATCGACACCACGGTTGTGAACGGCGAACTGGCCGGTGAGGCGGTTCAGCGTGGTCTGCCCTTCGCTGAGGCGGAGCAACTGGCTGAGTGCCTGAATCGGTACGTGATCGATCTTCACGCCAATCAGAACTGACGCCGTCGGGCCGTGGACAAAATGTGTGGGGGCAGGCGCGCACCCTCGCAAGATGGAGGGTAGAGCGCCACATAAGGCAGGGCTACGGCTCGAACGTTGCCCTTGAGGACGCCATGAAGCCCGCCGTCATTGCCCTACTTCTTTCGTTGGCCATTGGTGTCGCCTCTGCCGCCGCAGCCGGTGAGCGCAATCCGACGCATCTCTTCGATCCCGGCAATCACGTCGATGCCGCTGGTGTCGTCCGTGACCGTGGTGACCGGCCCGTCGGGCGTATCGAGGAGGATGTCAAGGGGAGCCACGTGTTGCGCGACAACGCCGGGCGCCACATCGGCAGTGTCGAGCGCGGCTTTGCCGAAGGCGAACTGGTTGTCCGGGACAGCGAAGGCCGCCGCCAAGGCACGCTAGAACGCCGCACGCTCGAACGCCGGGAGTGACACGGAAGCTTCAGCTTCGGGGGGCATTGCCAGCCGATTGCCAGATCAGTAGAACACCCCATCGTTCAGATCCTTTCTGAACTGTCCGCACCAGGCGGAGGGGAGCGATGACCGATAGACCCGGGAGGTTCGGGTCGGCACATAGGTCACCGTGATGTTGTGGAATTGGACCGTGCCGCCCCTGACGACATGAGCCTCGACGAGGTCCTTCATTTTGAAATCGTCCGGGCGAAGCGTGACGTGGGCAACGCACCGTTCGAAGGCCTTCCTCTCGACGTTCTTGAGCATGGCAAAGCCTCCGGTTCACGCCACAGGCCCATGAATCAAGACGAAGAGTACGACCGCCAGCACGACGGCAACCGGGATCACCAGCGGCGGCACGAAGTACTCCATTGCGGTGCTCCGGAAGGCTGTGAAGCTGGGAGGTGTGGGCGTTTGAAGATTCATGGTCATGTTCCGTGTGTTCGGCAGACCGAATTGGGTATGCCGCGGCGACGTCCTCATTGCCATTGCACCGCCCATCAAGGCCGATCAAAGGATCGCGGTGGGGACTATGAAAGGGTGTGGACTATGGAAGAAATGGCGCTGAGATAGGTTTTGCGCCGTGGCGATTTCGACATATGGACCCATGAACCGCAGAAGGACGAGGGATCGAAACCGAAATCATTGCATCGGCCATTTTGGACAGGGCATTTAGAGATTTTTCCACAAGAGAATACAATTTCTGATTCGGTCGCCCTGCACAAATAAGCCAAATGGGTTGCCCGCAATGACAATCTTCTGCCGGCCCGATAAGGCCGCCAGCGATGCGTTCGCCGGACCGTCTCCGCGATATTCTGGTTTTATCGGCTTGGCGTGGATTTTTGCCCGCTCTATGTCGTCACCCCATGGCGGGGCCAATGCCATCGCGCCGCTTCCAATGCAATAAAGTTCTTTTCATTACCTTCAGGCGGAATATTCTGTATTTTTCCTGGAAACTTGAATGAATCGCCCCATGTTCACTTGGACCCCTTCAGGGTGCGCCAAGAAATTGCCGGCAGATCCGCCGGGGGCATGCCCATTCGGGAGATGATCTTGGGGATCGCCTCCAGTCCCAGACGTCATAAGGGATTGTCCAGCAACGGCCCGTCAGAGCCGAGGATCGCCGTCGGGAAACAAGGACAGGAGCCGCTCGTGATTGTCCGGGCGTGCGGACTTGCTGCCCGAAGCGGAGCATCGGCATGCTTGAAAAAACGAGACTCGCGTTCTTCGTCATCGAAACCCAGGCCGGCTGGACCGTACGGGCCGATGGGTTCATCTACCCCTTGTGCGGCAGTTTCGCCGCCGCGGTCGTCCGCGCGACGCGGGAGGCTCAAGCGGCCGGCCGTCTCGGCTTTGCCAGCGTCGTGCTGACGCGGCCGGCGCTGGACCGTCCGTACGAAATCCAATGGACCTATGGCCGCGACGCCTGTCCACCAACCATCATGGAGGAGTCCCGCCATGCCACGCCGCATCTTCGAAGCGATGCCCGCCACTGACGCGGTGATCCTTCCCTCCTCGGCCACGGTCCAAGCCGCGGCGGTGGCGATGAAGGAGCGGCAGCAGTGCGTGGTGCTCGCCATGACCGATGGCCGATTGGACGGCATCCTTACGGAGCAGGACGTGGTTCGCCGCGTCGTCGCCGAGCGGCGGGATGCGGAACGTGTCACCGTGGCCGAGGTGATGACCCGGCATCCGGACACGATCCCCGCCACGGACCTCGCGCTCACAGGGCTGCAGATGATGGAGGACGGGGGGTACCGGCACCTGCCGGTCATCCATGACGGGCGTGTCGTCGGGCTGATTTCACGCGTCGATTTCGCCGGGGCGGAAAAGACCGAGTTGGAAGCCGAACGCCGATGCTGGGAACGGCTCGGGTGATCCCCAACCGGACCGCCGCGGTACACGGCGCGCTCCCGAACCGAAGGAGGATGATCATGGACACCCGCTTCGTGGCCTTCGCGGGCTCTGCGCCCGAGGGTGCCGACGCCCTGCGTGAGCGCCTTCGCTGGGCTGCCGCCGAACGACGCTGGCATGGGCTGGCGCCGGTTACCCCCAGGCGTCCTCCGACCTTGTCGCCTTCGGGCCTGGAAGCCCTGCGGCACGGCGCGCAACTGACCCGATTCACTGAGACCGGCCGGGCGCGTGCTTCCTGAAGCCAGCCACACACCCGGAAAAGCAGTCCATGCCGCGGCGTTTCCACAGTCCAGACCACTTGGCTACTCACCGCCATTGGCCGCATGGCGCCGGCCTGTGGGCCACGACCGGGCTGATGGGCGGGCGCCTGCCGGACCGGCGGGAGGGCTGAGGCATGGGGCACGCGCACTATCTCGTCGCGCAACGTGGAACCGGCTGGTTCATTCTTCTCGAGAAGAACCGGTACGGTCCCTTCCCGAGCGGACGGAGCAGCGCTCTGACCGCCGCCGTGCAGGCCGCGCATCAAGCCGGCAAGGACGGTCATGACGCCCGCGTGTCGCTGCGCGCCGCGGACGGCACTGAGCGGACCGTCTGGTCCTTCGGGACTGACGGCTACCCCCCATGCTGGGTGGAGCATCTGCGGATCGTGGCGCCGGAACCGCGTCCCAAGCGGCCTCGTCCGGCGGTGCTGGCGCCGAGGCGGCCTGAACCGGGAGGAGTTCCATGATCGACCGCGAACTTCTGGGGCGTTACCAGACGATGTTCGGCTGCACCTTCGACGTTGCGCTCTGGGCGCGACGGCTCGGCGACGGCGTGAACGACATGATGCGCGCCGCACTTGCCGGATATGGCCCGCCGGTGACCGACGAGCGCATCGCATCCCGAGTGCGTGAGCGGCTTGCATTCCCGAACGTTCCGTAGAGCGGAGCGAACCCATGTCCGTTTCTCCGGCCCGGCTGCCGCCAGCCATCGGTGCCCGCGCCGTGGTGGAGGCACCGATCGCGCCACAGGTGACATCCTGGCCGTCAGCTGGCGGTCGGACATGCCGTTGAGAACCGCGCGACCGGTTGGAATTGGGCTTCACCGTTCGATGTGGTCTGTGCCACGCTGCCGCTCATGAACCGATTCCGTCCAAACCTGCCCGGCGCACCAGAGCGCTCCGACGCGGAGCGGCAGGTGGACGCGGTGCAGCGGCAGGGGGAATCTTCGCCAGGGCGGTTGCCGCCACGCCGGTGCCACGCATTTCCGTCGTCTCTAGAAAGAAACTTGGCTGAGACGGTCATGCTGCCAGAGGTGTGATCTGGACGGCATAGCCGAGGTTTTGCAGGCGGGCGAGGAGGCGGTTGGTCTGGG
>NZ_JBHSLC010000016.1:0-37321 GCF_042657465.1 Azospirillum himalayense
CCGGGCGCCCTGTTCAACCAGAACCTCGGCACCGTCTCCAACCTCGCCGCCGGCTTCGGCAACAAGGCCCAGCAGCAGGTCACCGGCATCCAGAAGTAAGCCCCTCCCCTCTCCCCCTCCCATCCAGGCAGACCTTGCGGCCGGGGCACTCCCCCGGCCGTCTTTTTGCGCGCAAGCGGGGCGTTTCCCGGCGCGGATGCGCGGACAAGGAACCTTCCACCCGGCGGCGCGTTGGAGCGGCGAACACTCTTCCGCGGCCGTGCGCCGCGGTCATTCGGGAAGCCGCAGCATGAACCGCAACAGCATTTCGACAATGGGATGGCCCAGGGTGGGATGGAGGGCCGCGACCATCCTGTCTGCGTCGCTCGGGCTGGCCGCCTGCGCCGGCAGCGTGCCGCCGCCGACCGCCCAGCTCGGCGCGTCGGCGCAGGCCATCCAGCAAGCCGAACGGGCCGGCGCCCTCCAGCACGCCCCCGCGGAATTCCAGTCCGCCCGCGAGAAGCTGGCCGCCGCCGACGCCGCGATGCGCGAGGACGAGCGGACCCAGGCCCGCCGCCTCGCCGAGCAGGCGCAGGCCGACGCCGAACTCGCCACCGTGCGCTCGCAGCGCGCGACGGCGCAGCAGGCCGCCAGCGCCGTGCGCACGCTCGCCAACCCCAACGCCGGCCTGCCCAACGCCGGCATGCCGGGCGCTGCGGGCCGGGCGCCCGCAGCCTCCGCGGCCGCTCCCCTGGCCCCGTCGGGCATGAGCGGGACCTCGACCTGGGATTCCCCGCGCACGCTGGAGGGCACGCCGTGATGCACAGCGCAAACAAGAAGACCCGCAAGATGGGGAAAGGCCTCGCCCTGGCATCGCTCGGCGTCGTCGCCCTGTCGCTCGGCGCCTGCGCCACCCCGGACGACACGCCGGCCCTGGCCCAGGCGCGCCAGTCCTATTCCGGCGCCGCCGCCAACCCGCAGCTGGCCAGCAACGCCACTCTGGAGCTGCGCCGCGCCGAAGAGGCGCTGCAGCGCGGCGAGCGGGCGCGCAGCGACGGCAACACGGCGGAGATGGACCATCAGGCCTATCTCGCCAACCGGCAGCTCCAGATCGCCCAGGACGTGGCGGCGATGAAGGGCGCGCAGCAGGTCGTCGCCAACGCCGAGACCTACCGTCTCCAGGACCAGATCCGCGCCCTCCAGGCGGAGCGGACGGAGCGCGGTCTGGTGATGTCGCTGGGCGACGTGCTGTTCGCCACCGGCAGCGCCCGGCTGACCTCCGGCGCCGACGCGCGGCTGGGGGAACTCGCCAACTTCCTCCAGCGCAATCCGGAACGGACCGTGCGGATCGAGGGCTACACCGACACCACCGGCTCGTCGGCCACCAACCTGCGCCTGTCGGAGGAGCGGGCCATGGCGGTGCGCGACGCGCTGACCGCGCGCGGCGTCAACCCCAGCCGCATCGCCGCCCAGGGCCTGGGGTCGGCCCAGCCGGTCGCCTCCAACAGCACGGAGTCGGGACGCCAGCAGAACCGCCGCGTCGACATCGTGATCTCCGAGCCGGGCTCGGTGGCGGAGACGCGCTCCTGACGGGCCATGCTGCCATTTGACGCACATTGCGCTTGAACAAGAACGGGCGGGCCGGAAACGGCTCGCCCGCTTCGATTCCGGCCCGATTTCCGGCCGTTTTTCCCGCTCCGACTTGCCCGTCCCGCCCCACCATTGCGCCGGAAGCGCGGTCATTCGGAAAAATTGCCTCGAATGCAAGGCAAAATCAATGTTTCTTTACCTTTTAAGGTGTGTGGTTTTACGATGCGCGAACATGAGGGGACACGACGTCCTTTTGATTGCGCGGGGATTCGGAATGACCACTGGACAGGGTGACGAGGGAGCAATGCTCAGCAGGGGATTTTTGAAGGCGCAGGCTCTGCTTCTCCTCATCATCGGCCTTCCGGTGATCGTGGTGGTGGTTCTCCTCAACCCGCTGTGGAACGCCACGCTGCACCGTTTCGGCGTGCCGGAGGGGCCGGCGGCGGCGCTCGGCATGATCGTCACCATCATGGTGGTGATGGTCGTGCAATATTGGGTTCTGGAAACGCGGCGGACCATGGTCAGCTCGCTGTTCAACTTCATCCCGCACGAACATCTGACCTTCGACAGCGAGACGCTGACGACGGACGAGGCCAACCGCCTGTTCGTCACCCTGCACCGGGATTCGGAGGAGTGGCGCCGCCTGCTGCGCGACAACGGCATGGACGGCCCGCTGGACGAGTTCGGCAGCTTGTGCGCCGCCCGGCTGGCCTTCGCGCGCCGCCCCCAGGGCATCCCGCCGGAGGCGGAGCGCGCCATCGCCGAGGTGCCGCAGGCGGTCGAGCTGGCCAAGGCCCGCGTCGGCGGGGCGCTCGATCAGGCGGAGCGGGAGGTGCAGGCCTTGCGCGCCCGCCTGTCCGACACGCAGGACGCGGTGGCCGCCCTGGTCGGCTTCATCCGCGACAGCGGGGTGCAGATCGCCGGCCGCCACGACGACGCCCAGCGCCGCGCGACGGAGAACCACGCGCTTCTCGCCAGCCTTCAGGAGCATCTGGACCGCCGCCGGGCGGAGGCGACCTCCGACCTGACGCGGTTCGAGCAGATCGTCGCGGAGTCCCGCGCGCTGGAGGATTCGGTCAACGCCATCACCCGCATCATGTCCGCCACCAACATGCTGGCGCTGAACGCCGCCATCGAGGCGACGCGGGCCGGGGAGTACGGCCACGGCTTCCGCGTGGTGGCCAACGAGGTGCGCGATCTGGCCCGCCAGTCGAACGAGGCCATCCAGGTGATCCAGAAGGGCATCGACCGCATGCAGCAGGCGATCGCCCAGCAGATTGCCGGGCAGGACGCCCAGGCCAAGGTGGCCGCCGAGCACGCGCTGCTGTCCGATCTGGCCGATCGCCTGCAAAGCCTCAGCGCCGGCCAGCAGGACGTTGCCGGGCACGAGCGGCACTTGATGGGCGAGCTGGACCGGCTGGGCGATTCCCTGGCCGATACGCTGGCCGGTTTCGCCGGGGACCTGCGCGTTCCCGAGGGGCTGCGGCGGGAGCTGGACGCGATCAGTGGCGGGCTGGCCCGGCTGAACGGTCTGGAGGAGGATCTGCGCAGCCTGTCCGGCGTCCGGAAGCGCGCCGCCTGACCGACCTGCGCGCCGCGCCGCTCAGCGGTCGCCGCGCTCGGTCTCGACCATCGCCCGCGCGACGGCGTAGGCCCCGGCGATCGCCCCCGCGGTGAACAGGGCCGCCCCCACCGCGCGGGTCAGGGAGCGGGCCGGCGCCGGGGCCGGGGGCATGCGCCTCCACACGGCCCAGGCCTCCTCCGGACGGTCAGGATCGGCGATGCGCAGGGCGGCGAAGGCCTGCTCGGTCAGGCCGGGGTCGGTGTCGGGCAACGGCGCCAACCGGCGTCCGGACGGCTTGTTCAGCCGGTCGATGGCGGCCACTAGACTGCCCGAGGCGCGGACGGCGGCGGTCATCTCCGACGGGTCGACACCCATATGCTCGGCCAGCAGGCGGTTGCGCACCGCGGCGATGGCGTTGCCGGTGCTGCGGTTGGCGTCGCTGCGGTCGCCCGGCGGCGCCTCCACCGCCAGATCGCATTCCGTGTCGTAGCCCATGGAGCGGTTGTTCAGGTTGCTCGACCCGATGCGCAGCAGCCGGTCATCCACCACCATCAGCTTGGAATGCACGACGATGCCGTTGCCGCCCTCGGTCAGCGGGGTCATGGCGCGCAGACGCCCATGGCGGTCGGCGGCGCGCAGCTCCTGAAGCACCACGCCGCGCGGCGTGTCCATCGCCATGCGGTCGAACCAGCTCGGGCTTTCCATGGGGACGACGACCACCACCTCCGGCCCGTCGGGCTCGCGCAGCCGCCGGGCCAGCGCCTCGGCCACCCGGAAGGAGGCGAAATACTGGTTCTCCAGATAGATGCTGTGGCGCGCCTCGGCGATGGCGGCGAAGGTCAGCGCCTCGTTCTCGCGGACCGGACGGCCGACCAGACAGTCGGGAAGCGTGCGGGCGATGCCCACCGCCGTGTCGGTGATCAGCGGGTGCAGCCCCTCCGGCCAGGGGTCGGCGGCGCCCGCCAGAAAGCCTTCCGGCGGCGGGGGCGGCAGGGCCTGCCCCGTGGCGTGGCTCCAGCGCTCGCGCGCCATCAGCCCCAGCGCGCGGGCGGCGGGGCCGTCCACCGCCATCATCACGTCGTGGCGCGGGGCGTGAAGCTCCCCGGTCGGCCAGCGGCGGCGCGGGTCGTTGTCCAAATGCTCCGGCGTGTCCCAGCGGTCGCCGGCCAGATCGATGCCGCCGCAGAAGGCCAGCGCGTCGTCGACCACCACCAGCTTCTGGTGCTGCGCCGCGCCCACCGGCAGGGCGTCGTCCAGCTCCAGCGTCAGCCGCGGGCCGGTGCGCCGGTTCAGCCGCTCCAGCGGCCCATGCGGGTGCTCCAGCGAGATGGGAAACGGCATGTCCCACTTCAGCGCGTGGATCTGCAGCGACGGGTGGTGGCGGATCAGGCGGGCGAGGAAATCGCCCAGCGTTTCCGGGTCGTGGGGGTCGAGGCGCATCCGCGGATCGATGTCCCAGCCCAGCAGGATCACCGAGCGCCGCGCCCGCAGCAGGGCGGCACGCACCGCCGCGAAGAAGGCAGCGCCGTCGACCAGCACGGCCACCCGGTCCGCCCGCTCGGTCCGCCAGCAGGTGGCGCCGGGGCGCAGGATGGGCCGCGCCCCGGTAAGGTCAGCCGCATCCCGATGTTCGCTCATTCCTGCCTCGATGTGCCGTAGCGGTGCTTGCGTCAACTCTTTTGACGGCGGCCTGTTCCGCAAGGCGCCCGGCTGCTCCGGAATCGCCCGGCGCCCGCTTCTGGATGGGGGCGGATGGAAAGCACGCGCGGCGGGCGGTTCGCCAAAAGATCGGCAACGGATCGGAGTGATCCGTCCGTTTTTGCCGCAACGATGCGCCGGGGCTCCTGTTGGGGTTGTCGAATGGGGGACGGGCGCGCCGCAAAGCGCCGGACCGAACCCCCGCCAGGAGGGCGCCCGGCCAAAGGGCGCCGCCACCAGATGGAGAGATGAGGATGCGTACCGTTTTGATCGCCGCCGCGTCGGCCCTCGCCCTGATGGCCGGCTCCGCCGTCGCCCAGTCGGGTGGCACCGCGGTGAGCCCGACCGTTCCCAGCACCACGACCTCGCCGTCCACCGGCCTGAGCACCTCCGGCCCGGGCTCCACCCCGGGCAGCGTCACCACGCCGGGCACCGCCGGCTCGACCGGCACCATGAACACGCCGGGGACCACCGTGCCCGGTTCGTCGGGCAGCACCATGGGCAACGGCACCATGGGCAGCGGCTCGTCGGGCGGCACGTGGCAGGGCCAGACCACGGTACCGTCGGGTATGGGCAGCGCCACCAGCAGCAACCCGGCCCGCGACAACCAGACCGCAACCGGCACCCACTGTCCGCCGGGCACCCCGAACTGCGGCCCGGACGGCAGCAAGTAACGGCTTCGAGGTTTGCAGCGAAGGGCGCGCCGGAACCTCCGGCGCGCCTTTTTTCGTTTCAGACCGCGGGCTCCGGCCTGATCGCAGCCGGTTCGCCGGCGTCCGCCACGGGAGGGGCCTCGATGGGAAAGCGCAAGACGAAGCAGGTGCCTCCACTCTCCTGGCCGCCCTCCCGGCTGTCCACCCGGATGCTGCCGCGCAGGCGGGTGGTCACGATGTTGTAGACGATGTGCAGGCCGAGCCCGCTTCCCCCCTCGCCTCGCCGCGTCGTGAAGAAGGGGTCGAAGACGCGCCCCAGATGGGCGGCGGCAATGCCGCAGCCGTCGTCGCAGAAGCGCAGCTCGACCTCCTGCGGGTTGGGGCGGGTCGCGGCGACGGTCAGCGTGCCGGCCCGCCCGTCCGGATAGGCGTGGATCACCGCGTTCATCGTCAGGTTGGTCAGGACCTGGAACAGCGCGCCGGGATAGCTGTCCACCGACAGGCCGGCCGGACAGTCCACCACCACCCGGTGGGGAGTCTGCTTCAGCCGCGGGCGCAGGCTGGTCAGCACGTCGTCCAGATAGGCCGCCAGATCGACGCGGCGCCGCTCCTCGCTGGTCTGGTCCACGGCGGTCTGCTTGAAGCTCTGGATCAGTTCGGCGGCGCGGTTCAGGTTGCTCTCGATCAGCCGGCAGGCCTCCCCCGCGGTGGTCAGATAGCCGGTGAAATCGGCGCGGCGCAGCGTGTTGGCCTCGACCCCGCGAACCACCTTGCGGGTCTGGTCGGCCAGATGGGTGATGCCGGTCAGGGCGATTCCCACCGGCGTGTTCACCTCGTGCGCCACCCCCGCCACCATCCCTCCGAGCGAGGCCATCTTCTCCGCCTGGATCAGGTGGGCCTGGGTGTCGCGCAGGTCGGCCAGGGCGCCCTCGGCGCGCTGCTTGGCGGCCTCCGTCTCCTCCTCCGACCGCTTGCGCAGGGTGATGTCGTTGACGGCAATGAGGATGGCCGGCTCGTCCACGTCCTGGATCTCCACCGCGGAGATCATCGCCCAGAAGGGCCGCCCCCCGGCGGTGCGCATCTCCATCTCCAGGTCGCTCGCCGCCCCCTTTTCGGCCACCAGACTGGACAGGCGGGCGGCGTCGGACGGGTAAACGAAGAAGCGCGTGTTGCGCGTCAGTGCCAGCCGCGCCCCCTCGGTGCCGAACAGCGCCTCGGCCTGCGGGTTGGCGAACAGGACGGCATCGTCCGACCGCCGGGCGATCACGATGGGAAAGGGCGAGGCTGCAAGAATCGCGCGCATCCGCTCCTCCCCCGCCTTCAGCGCCTCGGCGTAGGCATGGGTCTCCACCAGCGCCGTGCCGAACCGCTCCACGCTGGTGGAGATGGCCTGAAGCTCGGCGAAGAGGGCGGGCGGCAGGCGGACGGTCCGGCGCTCCTTCTGCACCATGGCCAGCGCCTGCGAGGCGCGGCGGATCGGACGGACCACATGGACGCGCAACAGCACGTAGAGCACCGTCTGCACCGCCGAGGCGATGCCCAGCCCGATCAGCACGATCCACAGGCCGCTGCGCGCCTGATCGGTCAGGGTGTCGGCGATGCGCCGGGTGTTGGTCGCGGCGGCGTCGGTCAGGCTGCCGCTGAGGTCGTTCAGCACGCCGTGGGCGATCTCCGTCTCCAGCCCCATCAGCCCCGCTTCCGACAGGATGGTCCGGCGCAGGGTGAACAGCGCGCCCAGCCCGTCGAGGTCGCGCGCGGTGCGGGCCAGCGGCGCCCGCTCCCCCGGCTCCAGCGGGATCAGCGCGTTCACCACCGCGGCGGCGTGCTCGTGGAAGCGGGCGACTTCCCCGGCGAGCTGCTCCGTGTCGGTCGCGATCAGGCCGGCGGCCAGCGCTTCCAGCGCGCGGTGGTAGGGTACCTGCACCGCCAGGGGGGCGCCGGAGCGCAACAGGCTCAGAAACGCCTCATCCCCCTTTCGCTGCAGGGCGATGGCCTGGGCCGCCAGGGCGTCGATGGCATCGGCCCGTTCCGCCGTGCGGCGCACCGCCTGGATGGCCTGTTCGAGCCGTTGCAGCAGCTCCGGGGCCGCCGCGTCCGCCGCGAAGCGCTGCGACACGCCCTCCACCTCGGCCAGGGCGCCGGCGCGCTCCTCCGGCGAGCGGGAGCGCAGGACGGCCTCGGCGAGCTGGCCCATGCGGGCGGCGAAGACGGCGTACTGGTGCTGACGGGTGATCTGGGGAACGATGGCGCGGTCCGCCTCCTCCGCGAGGTCGAGCACCCGGACGAAGGCGCCGCCCACCCCGAGGGTCAGACCGGCCATCAGAAACGCCGTGGCCAGCGCGGTGATCATCGTCACCGTGTGCAGCCGCAGCCGCCGGCCCGCCTGTTTCTCCGTCACGCCCTTGCCCCTCCGCCGTTGCGGCGGCCCGATCGCCAAGCCCGATCATTCGGCCCGATCGTTAGGATAACCGCTTCCGCGCGCGAGGGAAATGGTGGCACAACGAACAGTTAAGGGCGAACAGTTAAGGGCGAACAGTTAAGGGGGCGCCTGCAGGGTGGCGGCGTCCTCCAGGCTGGCGGTTCCGGCGGCGGTGGCGGCCAGGGTGCGGAACAGCGCCTGCTGGCGTTGGTCGGCGACCAGATATTCGGGATGCCACTGCACCCCGATCAGGAAGGGATGGTGGACCGCCTCGATGCCCTGGACGATCCCCACCGTCTCGCGCGCCACCACGCGCAGGCCGTCGCCCAGCCGGTCCACCGCCTGATGGTGCAGCGCGTTCACCCGGCATTCGGCGATCCCCAGGATGCGGTAGAGATGGCTGCGCGGGTCGATGCGGATGCGCTTGCGCGGCAGGACGGTGCGCAGGCGCGGCGCCTCCTCGTACACTTCGTGGATGTCGGTGAGCAGGGAGCCGCCGCGGTGCACGTTGATCATCTGCGAGCCCCGGCAGATGCCCAGCACCGGAAGCCGCCGCGCCGCCGCGCCGTCCAGCGCGCACAGTTCCAGCCGGTCGCGCTCCGGGTCGATGCGCATCTTCGGGCGGGCCATCTCGCCGTAGAGCGCGGCGTCGATGTCGTCGCCCCCGCCGACCACCAGCCCGTCCAGCCGCTCGATGGGAAAGGGGTCGCGCGCGGTGATGCGCACCGCCCGCGCCCCGGCGCGGCGCAGCGCCAGACGGTTCGCCCACCAGGCGATGCGGCTGCCATGCACCGACGCGGTGACTCCGATCAGGGGGCGTTCCCTTGCGATGAAGGCGGCCATGTCGCCCCCGTCAGACGGTGAGACGCCGGCCCGCCTCGGCGGCCCAGCCGTCCAGCGCCTTGCGCGCGGCGAAGGCGCGGAAGTCCGCGCCCAGCGCGTCGAGCCGGTCGCGGTCCGCCGCCAACTCCTCCACCGCCACCCAGCGGTTCCAGTCCTGGGCCAGGCTCCAGTCCGGGTCGCCCAGACGGGCGTTCGGCAGGCGGTAATGAAAGGTCGGGCGGGGCCGCACATGCGGGTCGGCCAGCTTGGCCGCCATCGTCTCCGGGGCGAGATGGGCGAACAGCGGGAACAGGTCCAGCTCGCGGTTGCGCGTCGGATTGGCCTCCAGATAGTCGCCGATCAACCCGTCGAGATCGGGACGGTAGGCGGGATCGACCACTTTCACCGCGTAATCCACCGGAAAGGCGGCGATGAAGCCGGTCAGGCGCCGGGTCGGGTCGACGCGGATCTCGCGGCGCAGCCAGGGTGCCAGCAGCAGGAAGGCCTTCAGGTGGTCCAGCACATACGCGCCGTCGGTGCGCGCCACCTGTGGATTCAGGTGCAGGCCGAAGGCGAACAGCGGGCTGGCGTCCGTGCCGGCGGCCCCCTGGGCGCTCAAAGCGGCGAACAGGGGCTCCAGCTCGGCCAGCCGCTCGATGGGGATGGGCGGGGCGGCGATCTCGAACGGCATGACGAGGCTGCCGATGTTGCCCCACCAGGGCCGCAGCGCCTCCACCACGCCGTCCACCGCCTTGCCCAGAGGGCCGGGCTCCCCCGTCTCCGCCTTGCCAGCTCCCGCCTTGCCGGCCCCCGCCTTGCCGGGATGCGCGGAGCGCATGTCCAATTCCACCGTGAAGTCGCCCAGCCGCGTGCCGGTCACCCGGCAGCGGTGCGGACTCTCCGGTTCCAGCGCGCCCCCGTACAGGTTGCGCACCACCGCCGCCGCCGACGGGGCGTCAAGATTGGCGAACTCGACCTCCACGCCGACCGTGCGCGGGGCGCCGTCCGTCGTGGTGGAATGGGGGGGCGTGCGGAATGAGGTGTTCATGGCGCCCGTTCAACACGGCGCGCGGCACGGCGGTTCCCGCGCTGCCGCGTCCGCCCCCGGACCGGTTCAGCCAGGGGGTTCGCCCACCGCCGCCCGCGGCAGATAGAGCGTGACGGTGGTGCCGGCCCCGACCGTGCTGGTCACCGTGACCGTCCCGCCCGATTGCCGGGCGAAGCCGAAGACCTGGCTGAGGCCCAGCCCGGTCCCCTTCCCTTCCGGCTTGGTGGTGAAGAAGGGTTCGAAGATGCGGCGCAGATGCTCCGGCGGAATGCCGGTTCCGGTGTCGCGGACGGCCAGCGCCACGAAATCGCCGGTCAGGCCGGTGTCGTCGCCCCGCCGCCCCGGCAGGGCGCGGTTTTGCGCCATGACGGTCAGCGTGCCACCGTCCGGCATGGCGTCGCGCGCGTTCACCGCCAGATTGAGCAGCGCCACCTCCATGGCGTCCGGATCGGCGATGATGGGCCAGAGGTCGTCCGGAACGATCAGGGCGGTGTCCACCGCGCTGCCGGCGGAACGCGCCAGCAGGGCTTCCAGCGCCGCCTTGCGGTCCTGAAGGCGGAAGGGCACCGGTTCGTAGACGCTGCGTCGGCCGAAGGCGGCCATCTGCCGCATCAGCGCCTGCCCGCGCGCCACCGCACCCTCGATCTCGGGCAGCACGCGGGCAATGCGCTCCGGGTCGTTGGGACGGCTGCGGATGGCGGCGATGCCGCTCATCACGACGGTCAGCAGATTGGCGATGTCGTGGGTGACGCCGCCGGTCATGCGGCCCAGGGCCTCCAGCCGCAGGCTTTCCTCCCGCGCCGCCTCCTGGCGGCGGCGCAGCCGCAATTCGCGAACGAGGAGCCACAGGAAGGCGCCGGCCATCGTCAGGCTGACCAGCCCTCCCACCCCGGCCAGCCACAGGGCGTTGGAGACCGGCGCCCGATAGGCGTCCTGCGGGATCGCGAAGTGAACCGACCACCCGTAATCGGGCAATGTGCGGAAGGCGACCACCGTCGGTGTGCCCTCCAGGCTCATACCATCATAGACGCCGCTGTCGGCGGTGCGGCGGGCGCGGACCGCGTTTTCGCTGGCGTGGCGCCCGATCAGGTCCGGGTCGCCGCCGGCCCGCGCCACCAGATGTCCGCCGGCGTCGATGACCGCGGCGATCCAGCCCGGCGGCAGGCTGTTGCCGAACAGCAGGCTTTGGAATCCCTCGGGCATCACCACCGCCGACAGGACGGCGACCGGCGCGCCGTTGCGCGTCACCGGAACGCGGATGGGGAAGGCGTAGCCGCCGCGCGGGCCGCGCAGGATCGTGCCGACCGCCGGCTGGCCCGTCTCCACCACGCGCCGGTGGCTGTCCATGTCCAGCACCCTGCCCCTGACACCGCCCACCAGGAAGGGGGCGTCGACCAGCCGGTTCCCTTCGAGATCGCTGAGGACGATGGTCGACCACAGGGGAAGAGCGCCCTGCACGCGCTCGGCGTATTCGAAGAAGGCCACGGCGTCGATCTCGCGGCCCGCGGCCAGACCGTCCAGCAGGGGTGACGCCGCCACCGCCCTCAGCGCGTCCATCTGCGCGGACAGCTCGCGGTCCACCAGGGCCGACAGCCGGTCCACCAGCGCGACGGCCTTGACCTCCATCGCGCTCTGCTGCCCCCGCAGCCAGGCGCCGCCGAGACCCGCGGACAGGACAACCAACGGCAGCAACGCGGCCAGCACCAGAAGGACCAGCGGACGATGGTGGGGCTTCGACGGCAAGCGGATATTCCGGAACGGCGGGGCGTGCACTGTAGCACGCTCCCCCTCCGCTGGAAGCGGGCGATCCGGCCCGGGAGCGCCATACACCTGAAATTACCAATGACTGCGCTGTGGAGGAAGCTCTACCCAGGATTGTTCATCACGGATCGGTCGAGGAGAATTGTTCAAGGGATGCCGCACGGGAGCCGCCACCGACGTCCATACAACACGTCACCCGCAACCCGTTCCGTGCAGGCCGGACTTCGTCTGCGCGGCAGTGGACCGCACAGGACGCAGAGATGCCGACCGCCGTCGCCGGGTCCCCGGAGCGGCTGATGTCTGGCCGGATCAACAGGCTCTCGCGTCGCCCCGTCCACCCGCCGATCGAAAGGGGTGAGAATTACCTCCTTCGATAAAAGGAAATCCAAAAATTTTAGGAGAAATGCGAAAGCAAACCTCCAGCGCTCCACCCCGCCTACCCCTTTATTGTCAGAAAAAATCCTGCAGGTTGCTGATCTGTAAGAAAATAAATCCAGCACATTAACTACGATTTAACCATACAAAGGTTATTCAGAACACAGGCGAAACGATAGCGGACTTTTGGTTTCGGCCGCTTCCCCGCCCGATGGGAGCCTGTGACACGATGACCTTGCTGGCCCGCCTTTTCCTGCTGGTGCTTCTGGCCGTCCTGCCGGCCCTGGGCATCCAGGCCTACAGCGTGTTCCAGTTCCGTGCGGAGCGTGCCGAGGAAGTCGCGGCCCAGGCCGAGCGGCTGCTGCATCTGGTCGAAGGGGAGCAGGCGCGGATCGTCGACGGCGCGCGTCTGATGGTCACCTCCATCGCCGAGTCGGCTGCCCTGCGGTCCGGCGATTACGCCCAGTGCCAAGCCCACCTGATCCGGCTCGCCCAACGCGCCCCCGAATACCGCAACCTCTCCGTTCTCGACCGCGACGGCACCCTGCTGTGCAGCGCCACGCCCGACCGCGCCTCCGCTGTCGCCAATCATACCAATGCTCAGCGTCCCTATGTCCGCCGCGCGCTGGAGGAGGGCCGCTTCGTCGTCGGCGAATGGACGACCCCCGGTCCGGCGGCGGAGCCCGGCACCGCCATGCTGCCCTTCGCGGTTCCCTTCCGCGACGAGGCCGGCGCGGTTGCCGGCGTGGTGACGCTCGGCATCGACCTGCCTTGGCTGGCCACCAACTTCGCCGCGCGCCCCCTGCCCGAGAACGCCAGCCTTCTGGTCACCGACCGCAACGGCACCATTCTGGTCAAGCTGCCCAACGGCATCGCCCAGCGCGGCGAGCGCGTGCCGCAGCCCTATCTGGACCTGCTGGGCGAAAGGCGCGGCGGCGTCACCACCCTGCCGGGGATGGACGGGGTGGCGCGGGTGCTGGCCTATTCGCCGTCCCACCAGGGCACGCGCGACCTGTTCATCAGCGTCGGGCTCGACCACACCGCCGTGGCCGGCACCATCGATCGCGCCACCCGCCAAGGCCTGCTGATGACGCTGACCGGGCTGCTGGTCGCCATCCTGGCCGCCTGGATCGGCGGCACCCTGTTCATCCGCCGCCCGGTGGAGGCACTGATCCGCGCCACCCAGGGGTGGAGCGCCGGCAATTCCAGCGCCCGCGCCGGTCTGGTGGACCGCAAGTCGGAGATCGGCCAGCTCGGCCGCGCCTTCGACGCCATGGCCGAAACGCTGGAGGCCCGCGAGCGCGCGCTCCGCGGCTCGGAGGAGCATCTGCGCGCCGTGCTGGACGCCCTGCCAACCTTCGTCGGCGTGCTGAGCCCGGCGGGCGACGTGCTCCAGGTCAACCAGACCGCTGTCCAGGCCGCCGGCCTGCCGGTCGAGCAGATCGTTGGCCACCCCTTCCACGAGGCCTGCCGGCGGGCCTTCGCCGGCGCCGCGGGCGACCGCCTGCGCGCGGCGGTGGAACGCGCTGCCTACGGCGACTCCGCACGCTTCGACTCGCCGGTGCGCATCGCCGGGGACCGCGCGGCGATCATGGAGATGCGGGTCACCCCGATGCGCGGCCCCGACGGCCTGATCACCCACCTGATCGTCTCGGGCATCGACATCACCGAGCGCAAGTCCACCGAGGAGGCGTTGCGCGTCGCCAGCGAGCGCTTCCGCACGGCGCTGCGCAACTCCGGCGTCGTGGTGTTCAACCAGGATTGCGCCCTGCGCTACACCTGGATGCACAACCCGGCGCTTGGCTTCACGGCGGAGCACGTCGTGGGCAAGACCGACGCCGAGGTGTTCGAGGACGCCGCCGACGCCGAAGCCCTGACCGCCATCAAGCGCCGCGCGCTGGAGACCGGCGAGGGCGTGCGCGAGGAGGTCCGCATCCGCCACGCCGGGCAGGATCATTTCTACGACATGACCATCGACCCGCTGCGCGGCCCGGACGGCGCGCTGGCCGGCATCACCTGCGCCGCCGTCGACGTGACCGGCCGCAAGCAGGCCGAGGCCGACCTGCTCCGCGCGCGGGAGGAGGCGGAGCACGCCGCCGCCGGCAAGTCCAAGTTCCTGGCCGTCGCCAGCCACGACCTGCGCCAGCCCGTGCAGTCGCTGTACCTCTTCGCCGCGGCGCTGGGCGACCGCCTGCAGGGGCACCCCAGCCTGCCGCTGCTCGACAACATGCGTCAGGCGCTGGACACGCTGAAGGGTCTGCTCGACGGGCTGCTCGACATGTCGCGGCTGGAGTCCGGCAAGATCGCCGCCAACCCGGTGGAGGTCCGGCTGGGCCAGGTCCTCGGCCGTCTGGTCGCCGAATACGCGCCGCGCGCCGCCCAGAAGGGGCTGGAGCTGCGCGCCGTGCCGACGCGGGCCTGGGTGCGCACCGACCCGTCGCATCTGGAGCGCATTCTGCGCAACCTGATCGAGAACGCGCTGCGCTACACCCGCCAGGGCCGCATCCTAATCGGCTGCCGCCGCAGCGGGCCGGACCGGCTGCGCGTCGAGGTGTGGGACAGCGGCGTCGGCATCCCCGCCGACCGGCTGGAGGACATCTTCGAGGAGTTCACCCAGATCCAGGGCAGCGGCGACCGCGGGCTGGGCCTCGGCCTCGCCATCGTCAAGCGCCTGTCGAAGCTGCTCGACCACCGCGTCCGCGTGCGCTCGAAGGAGGGGATCGGCTCCGTCTTCTCGGTGGAGATGCCGCGCGTCGTCGTGGAGAGGCCCCGCGCCGCCGTCCCGCCGCCCGCCATGGACCTGTTCCGGCAGGCCGCCAACGACTGCGCGACCAAGGGGATGGTGCTGGTCATCGACGACGAGGCGATCATCCTGCTCGGCCTGAAGGCGATGCTGGAGGGCTGGGGCTACAGCGTGCTGACCGCGCGGTCGGGCGATCAGGCGCTGGAACGGCTGCGCGCCGACGGGCGCCGCCCGCAGATCGTGCTGGCGGATTACCAACTCCAGCAGGGGCGGACCGGGCCGGAAGCTCTGGCCGCGGTGCAGGGTCTGGTCGGCAAGGACGTGCCGGGCATCATCCTGACCGGCGACACCGCCCCGGAACGGCTGGACGAGGCCCGCCGCAACGGTTTCAGCATCCTGCACAAGCCGGTCTTCCCCAATGACCTGCGCAAGATGATGGCGAATGCCGGGGCGGCGTAAACGGGCCGGGGCGGCGTAAACGGAAGGAAAGCGTGCGGCGTCAGCGCCGCCGCACGATCCGCCGCCACAGCGGCACCGGGCGCTCCTCGGCGGCCTTCTCGGCCAGCCACTGGTCGGCCAACTCGCGCACCTGCCAGCCGCCCAGGTAACGGTCGCAGTCGATGGCGCTGTACAGCCGCACCTTATCCCGGCCGAGTCGTTCGAAATAGTCCAGCGTGCGCTGGCGGTCCGTCGCGTTCATCGGTGGGTTCGTCGGCGGCTTCATCGGGTCCATGGAGCGCATCCTGTCCGGCCTCCCCTCTGTGGTGCCCAAAAGAACGGCATACACCCGTCGCGGTTTGTTCAGTTGGTATATGGATTGGGCACGCAAGCATCCCAATAAGCCTTTGGTTGCAAGAGCTTCCCTCCGGCCCTTCCGACGAAGGTCAGGCTTGCGCGGCCGCGGCCGCCCGTCCCTTCCCACCCGCCCCGCGGGCGTGCACAATGCGGCACACGGATGCGTGGGCGGCGGGCCGCCGCCCGGCGCGATCAAAAGACACCTTCATAACCGGGAGCGGGGGATCATGAGGAAGACGTCGTGGATGGCCGGAGCCCTGGCGGCGGCCGTCGCCGGGCTGTGCGCGGTTTCGGCCTCGGCGCAGACCAAGGTGACCGTGGCGATGAGCGGCTGGACCGGCTTCGCGCCGATCACGCTGGCCAAGGAAACCGGCATCTTCAAGAAGAACGGCATCGAGGTCGAGATCAAGAAGATGCCGACCTCCAACCGCCACCAGGCGATGGCGGCGGGCGAGGTGCAGGCGATCACCACCACGGTGGACACGCACCTGCTCTACGCCTCCTCCGGTGTGGACGTGACCCAGGTGCTGGTGCTCGACAGCTCGCACGGCGGCGACGGCATCGTCGTGCGCGACGCGGTCAACAGCCTCGCCGACCTGAAGGGCAAGCAGGTGGCCGTGCAGTATGGCGGCGTGCCGCAGTTCTGGCTGGCCTATGTGCTGAAGAAGAACGGGTTGTCGATCGGCGAGGTGCAGACCGTCAACCTCCAGCCGTCCGACGCCGCCAACGCCTTCGTCGCCGGCCAGTTCGACGCCGCCGTGACCTATGAGCCGTACCTGTCCAAGGTGCGCGAGGCCAACGGCAAGATCATCGTCACGTCGGACCAGACGCCGGGCGTCATCATCGACACGCTGGCCTTCCAGCCCGACTACATCCAGAAGAACCCGAAGGTCGTGAAAGCCTTCGTCGACAGCTGGTTCGAGGCGCTGGACGCGATCAAGCAGGACGAGAAGAAGGCCTTCGAGATCATGGCCCGCGACGTCAACCAGACGCCGGAACAGTTCGCCACCTCCGCCAAGACCGTGCTCTGGTACGACAAGGCCGGCAACGTCGAGTATCTGACCAAGACCATGCCGACCTTCATCAAGGAGGTCCAGGACGTGATGCTGGAGGCCAAGCTGATCCGTAAGGCCCCGCCGAGCCTGGACAGCATGACCGACGCGTCCTTCGTGAAGTAAGGCGGTACGTTTCTGCTGCCGTTGCCCCCTCCCTAACCCTCCCCCGCTGCGCAGGGGAGGGAATCAAGCCCCCTTCCCTGCGACAGCGGGGGAGGGCCGGGGTGGGGGCAAGTGCCTCCAATACACCGACAACGGTCCACCAATCCCATGTCCCCCCTCTTCACTCCGCTGAAGCCGGTCGCTCCGGCGCTGCGCACGGTGCTGGGCATCGCCTGCTTCGTGCTGTTCTTCCTGGGCTGGGGCATCGCCACCTACGGCGGCTTCGTGAAGCCGCTGTTCCTGGCCTCGCCCGGCGACACGCTGACGGCGGGCATCGCGCTGTTCCGGGAGTTCGGCTTCGCCGAGGACATCGCCGTCACGGTCTGGCGCGTCTTCGCCGGCTTCGCCATGGCCGCCGCCCTGGCGGTGCCGCTGGGCATCCTGATGGGAGCCTTCAAGCCGGTGGAGGCCTTCTTCGAGGCCTTCGTATCCTTCGCCCGCTACCTGCCGGCCTCGGCCTTCATCCCGCTGCTGATCCTGTGGGCGGGCGTCGGCGAGTTGCAGAAGATCCTCGTCATCTTCATCGGCTCGGTCTTCCAACTCGTCATCATGGTGACGGTCATCGTGTCGGGCATCCGCAGCGATCTGGTGGAGGCCGCCTACACGCTGGGCGCCAAGCGCGACGGCGTGGTGCTGCGCGTGCTGCTGCCCGCCGCCTCGCCGCAGATCTTCGAGGCGCTGCGCCTCGTGCTCGGCTGGGCCTGGACCTACGTGATCGTGGCGGAGCTGGTGGGCGCGTCGCGCGGCATCGGCCACATGATCATCGACGCCCAGCGCTTCCTCGACACCGGGCAGATGATCTTCGGCATCTTCATCATCGGCGTGATCGGCCTGATCACCGACCTGCTGTTCCGGGCGCTCAACGCCCGTCTCTTCCCGTGGGCCAAAGGACGATAAGCGCCGGCCATGAGCAAGCTGTCCATCCGCAACGTCGAGAAGACCTTCCCCGGCCGCAACAGCACGGCGCCGACCCGCGCGCTGGTGCCGACGAGCCTGGAGGTCGCCGACAACGACTTCATCACCATCCTGGGACCGTCGGGCTGCGGCAAGTCCACGCTGCTGCGCATCGTCGCCGGGCTGGAGACGCCGAGCGCCGGCGAGGTGCTGCTGGAGGGCAAGGCGGTGTCCGGCCCCGGCCCCGACCGCGGCATGGTCTTCCAGTCCTACACGCTGTTCCCCTGGCTGACCGTGCGCGACAACGTCTGCTTCGGCCTGCGCGAGCGCGGCCTGCCGCGGGCGGAGCAGTTGGCGATCGCCGACCGCTTCCTGGCCCAGGTCGGGCTGAAGGGCTTCGAGAACCACCACCCCGCCCAGCTCTCCGGCGGCATGCAGCAGCGCACGGCGCTGGCCCGCGCGCTGGCCAACGACCCGAAGATGCTGCTGCTCGACGAGCCCTTCGGCGCGCTGGACCACCAGACGCGCGAGCTGATGCAGGAGCTGCTGCTGGGCATCTGGGAGGCCGACCGCAAGACGGTGATGTTCGTCACCCACGACATCGACGAGGCCATCTTCATGGCCAGCCGCGTGGTGGTGATGTCGGCCCGCCCCGGCCGCATCAAGTGCGACATCCCGATCGAGCTGCCCCACCCCCGCTCCTACAAGGTCAAGACGACCCCGGAATTCGCCGCCTACAAAGAGCGGCTGACCGAGGAGATCCGCGTCGAGACCATCAAGGCCGTGACCATGGAGCGCTGACCGGCGTTCCCATCCGGACCGGACCATGCGAAGGAGCGGCGCTCGCGGGGGCCGCTCCTTCTTTTTTCACCACCGCATCAGAGCTGGCGACCCGTGTCCATGACCAGATCGGACAGGGCGACACCGGCGCGCTCGGCGTCCGACGCGAGGGAGCGCGGGCAGCTCCAGTGCAGCCGCCCATCAATTTCAAGCATCCGGCCATGGCGCTTCACCACCCACACCCCGGTGGTCGCCAAGCGGATGACACGGGCCAGCGGCTCCCCGCTGAAGCCTGGATGAACCGGAGACATGGGTTGGGCAGCCGCGGGGACGGCCGCCGGAACCGCTGGATGGATCGCCGCATCCGAGCGCTCGTAGGCCGGCGCGCAAGGATGGGCGCTGACCGGCTGCAACGGGTGCCGTTCACGGCGGTCACTCGGGCGGCTCGCCGGGAGAGTGGCAGGCCCCTGCGGTCTGGAAAGATGCAGCATGGTGGGCATCCTGGGACGTTTCCGATGAGCCTGCGTCCTCGATGTCGCGCAGGTCGTTAGGACACTGAACCTTCCACGCACCCTGAATGAAGTAAAGAGGAAACGCCCCCGAATCCGTGCAGCCTTTCGACGCGGGAGAATGGTAAAAAAGTAATAACCAGATTATTTATATAGTTATTGGCTGTTAGCCAAGCACCGCCATCCTGGCTTTGCAGAGCACTCCCGAATTCCTATTTCGAGGGAGGGCGAGGGGTCAAACCCGCTCTCTTAGGGATGGAAAGGATGGATTTCTGCCCCGGAATAGTCACACGCAAATGCGTGTTCATTCCGTAAGCATGCGACGCAAGCGCAGGCTTGGCCGCTGGCACCCGAGGCTGGCGGTACCCAAGAATGCAGGGAAGAAAACAGGTAGGATCATGGTGAAGAAACTTGCAGTGATCGTGGTTGGCGGCCTTATTCTGGCGGGCTGCTCGAACCTCAGCCACCGCGAACAGCGCACACTCTCCGGCGGTGCCATCGGCGCCGCGGGCGGTGCCGCGGTCGGCGCCCTGACGGGGGGCAGCGCCGTGATGGGCGGCGTGATCGGCGGCGCGGCCGGCGCCGCGGTGGGCGCCCTGACCTCCAACAACGGCAAACACCGGTAAACACCGGTTTCACAACGGGGATCAGGCCGCCGGACCAGTGCCCGCGGCCCCCCAAACGCCTGCGCGCCCTCAATGTCAGGGCTTCAGCAGACGTCTGATTTTCAAGGAGATGTTGGAGCGGGTGAAGGGAATCGAACCCTCGTCGTAAGCTTGGGAAGCTTCTGCTCTACCATTGAGCTACACCCGCGCGCCGCATGTTTATAGGCGACGCTTTCGCCGCTTTCAAGCGGTTCGAGCATGCCACAGGCGGGATTCGGAAAGTTCCCGCGGGGAAGCGGCGAAAACCGACACCAGCGGCGAGATCAGTCGCGGAAACAAGGCAGTGCCGACGGCCGCCGGCCGGACGTCCTCGTTCGCCGGCATCCCGTAGCCCTCGTCCGCCGCCGGGACCGTCACCATGCCAGCAGCACCGGCCAGGGCGCCGGGGACCAGTTCCAGGCCCAGGAAACGGTCGAGATCCACCGGGCCCGGCAGGGCCATGTCCAGCGTCAGGTCCCGCGTGAAGCCGAACCGCGCGTAATAGGGCGCGTCGCCGACCAGGATTACCGCCCGGTGACCCAACGCCGCCGCCTTGTTCAGGCTCATCCGGATCAGCTTGCTGCCGAGCCCGCCGCCCTGCAGCCGGTCCGACACGGCGATCGGGCCGAGCAGGAGCGCCGGCACCGTGCCGCCGATGGTCACCGGCCAGTAGCGGATCGTGCCCTCCAGGATCTCGTTGCCCAGCTCGTCATGCTCGATGGCGACGAAGCCGAGCTCCGGGATCGGGGCCACGCCCTCCCGCAGCTTGTAGGCGGTCTTCTTGAAACGATCCGGGCCGAAGGACCGGTCGAGCAGGGCTTCGATTGCCGCGTCGTGCCGCGGCTCTTCCAGGGAAATCATCATGTCAAGGGGCTTCCCGGCAGAAAGACTGTGGTCGGAGGCGGATCGCGCCGCCGCGCCGGGGGAGCGCCGGATCAGTGCCGGCGGAGACCCGAAGCGTCCGCACGCGACCCAAGGACGGCCGCAACCGCGCGCAGCGCGGCGTGGCGTCGTCGTCGGATGCTGATGCTGTGCGGACGAGACATGGGCAAGGCTCTTCGGCCGTTGCAGGGACCTCGCATATAACACCAGCGGACAGGGGGTTCAAGCGATCGTGAAAGGGCCGGAACCGGCCCGTTGCGCATGGCTTCCCGGTGTGTCCTGCATGCATCGCCGCGGCCCCGCCCCGTCGCTTCCGGGCATCCGGAGGGGGTGTCCCCCGCTCCACCACTGGACAGGCGCTTTCCCCCACCCCTATTCTCAGGGCCGGGAGAGCCGCCATGTACACGAAAGTCACCCGCGCGATCCGCGTCACCGTCCAGCCGGTCTTTCTCGACGAGCAGTCCATGCCCGCCGAAAGCCGCTATGTCTGGGCCTATCACGTCCGGATCGAGAACGAAGGCCAGGAAACCGTCCGGCTGCGCACACGCTATTGGCACATCACCGACGCGCTGGGGCGCGTGCAGGAGGTTCGCGGGCCGGGCGTGGTGGGCGAACAGCCGGTGCTGGAGCCCGGCGGCAGCTTCGAATACACCAGCGGAACGCCACTCCCCACGCCATCCGGGATCATGGTCGGCTCCTACCGGTTCGAGACGGGCGGCGGTGAGGCCTTCGACGTGGCGGTCCCCGCCTTCTCGCTGGACAGCCCGCACCAACCCCGTCAGCTGAACTGACGCCGGTCGCGCGCAACCGATCGCCGCAGGGCGGGCTGAAAGGACGAGTCCGGCGCCTTGACTGTGGGGCATCAGAACCCACCTGCGCCATAGTCCGCCCTGCTGCCTGCCGGCTTTCTCGAAGATCCCGGTGATCCAGACGAGCAGCGGGTCGTATCCATACCTGACCGGCCGGCTCCGGCATTGGGTGCCATGGCGCCGGCCCGCATGTGAGAAGGTCCTGTTTGAGCGCGACCTGTTTGAGCACGACCTGTTTGACCAGGAAATTGAAAGGCTTCGCCCCGTGACGGCTTCCAAGACCCCGCACGCCGACAATGTTCTCCGCGGCCCCGGCCATCCCGCCGAAACCAACCACGGCGAGATTGAACGCCCGACCCGCGCCGAAGCCGAGGAGGCCGTCCGCACGCTGATCCGCTGGGCCGGCGACGATCCGCTGCGCGAGGGGCTGGTCGGTACGCCGGACCGGGTGGTCCGTTCCTACGAGGAGTTCTTCGCCGGCTACGCCATCGACCCGGAGGAGATCCTCGCGCGCACCTTCGAGGAGACCGACGGCTACGACGAGATGGTCGTCCTGCGCGACATCCGTCTGGAGTCCTACTGCGAGCACCACATGGTGCCGATCATCGGGAAGGCCCACGTCGCCTATCTGCCGCGCCAGCGCGTCGTCGGCATCTCCAAGCTGGCGCGTCTCGTCGAGGCCTACGCCAAGCGCCTGCAGATCCAGGAGAAGATGACGGCGCAGATCGCCAACGCCATCGACCAGGTGCTTCAGCCCGAAGGCGTTGCCGTGGTGATCGAGGCGCAGCACCAGTGCATGACCACGCGCGGCGTGCACAAGACCGGAGTCACCATGGTGACCAGCCGGATGCTGGGCGCCTTCCGCAGCGACCCGTCGACCCGGCGCGAGTTCCTGTCGATGATCGGCAATCCCGGCTCCCGCGCGGAGTGAGCCGATTCCGCGCTAATCCGCACGGATGCCGTGCTGGCGCAGCAGGCTGTAGAGCGTCGGTCGGCTGACCCCCAGCAGGCGCGCCGTCGCCGACAGGTTGCCGCCGGAGCGGGCCAGCGAGTCGAGCAGGGCCCGCCGCTCCGTCTCGTCGCGCAACACGCGCAGGGTCGGCGGGGCGTCCCCGATGGCCAGCCGGCGCCCTTCCAGTTCCAGATCGGCGCGCTGGAAGGCGCGCTGCACCACCCCGGCCAGTTCCTGCGCGTCGATCGGCTTGCCGCACACCTCGTGAGCGCCGCGTGCCACCGCGCGCACCGCCAACACCCGCTGGTCGCGCGGGGCGAGCGCGATGACCTTGATCGACGGCGCCTCGCCCAGGATCAGCGACAGGGCGTCCAGGCCGTCGCCGCCTCCGTTCGGTGATTCCGCCAGTTGCGCCAGATCGACCGACAGGGCCACCACCGCGGGCCGATGCGCCCGCACCGCCTCCAGCGCGTCCGCCACGCCGCCGGCGGCGACGATCCGGCACACCGGCAGGGCGTCCTGGACCCGGCCTTCCAAGGTGGGATCGTCATCGACGACAAGCAGCGTGCGTGGAACCATGATTCTCCAACTCTCCGACCGGGAAACGGGCCGGAGGTCAGAATCGCGGCAGGACGCCCGTCTGTCCAAGGCGCGTTGGCATGAACACCGACGCAATTTGGGCAAAATTGCGTCGTCGAAAGGGGTGCACCGCGGCAGGACGCCCGTTCCCCCGCCGCCCTCTCCCCCTCGGTGACGCGGTCTGCTAAGGTCCCGACGCGCAAGGGCGAATCCGCGCCCGGGGGAGCAAGATCATCATGGCGGCGAAGGTCACACCGGCGGTGAACGCGGCGAAGGCGGCGGGGATTGCCCACCGCCTGATGGAGTATGAGTACGACCCCTCGGCGGATGCCATCGGCCTGCACGCCGCGGCGGCGATGGGGCTGGACCCGGCGGTGGTCTACAAGACGCTGATCGTCCAGTTGGAGCCGAAGGCGCTGGCCTGCGTCGTCATCCCCGTCGCGGCGAAGCTGGACCTGAAGGCGCTGGCCGCCGCCGCGGGGGCCAAGAAGGCTGATCTTGCCGACCCCACCCTGGCGGAGCGCACCACCGGCTACATGGTCGGCGGCATCAGCCCGCTGGGCCAGCGCAAGGCCCTGCCGACCTTCATCGATTCCAGCGCCGAGGCCTTGCCGGAGATCGTCGTCAACGGTGGGCGCCGAGGCCTGCAGATCGCCCTGGCTCCGGCGGATCTGGCCCGCGCCACCAGGGCCGTGGTGCGTCGGATCGTGGTGCAGTAGGCGCCCCCCGCCCACACCCCCGCCCACAGCCCCGTCATGCCACCGCCGTACTTCCGCCGCGGCCGGGTTCCGGATAGGGTGCGGGCACAATGCCCCACTCTGCGCCCCACTCTGCGCCCTACCCCGCGCCCCACCCAGCCCTTGCGAAGCTCCCGTCATGCTGACCGCCAACCTCGCCGCCCTGGGGGCCGCGCTCTGCTGGGCGGCCAGCGGGCTGATCGCCATCGGCCCGGTGCGGGCCATCGGCTCGGTCGCCTTCAACCGCCTGCGCATGAGCATCGTCTTCGTCGGCACGGCGCTGGCCACGACGCTGCTCGGCGGCTGGCAGACGCTCGACCTGCAAGGGGCGGCGATCCTGGCGCTGTCCGGCGCGGTCGGCATCGTGATGGGCGACACCGCGCTGTTCTGGGCGCTGGGGCGCATCGGTCCGCGCCGCAACTCGGTCATCTACGCCACCAACGCGCCGATCACCGCGCTGCTCGCCTGGGCCGTGCTGGGGGAGGCGCTGGGGCCGTGGACGGCGGTCGGCATCGCGCTGGTCACCGCCGGGGTGATGCTGGCGATCTTCTTCCGCGCCAGCCCGGTCCCGAACGGCACCGGCACCGTTCCCCATGACTGGGAGTCGGTGCGGGGGCGCCTGTTGATCGGCGTCGGCGCCTGCCTGATCGCGGCCGTCTGCCAAGCCGCCGGCTCGGTCATCGCCCGGCCGGTGATGGCGGCGGGCGCCGACCCCATCGCCGCGGCGGCGGTGCGCGTCGGCATGTCGGGGCTGCTGCTGTTCGCGGGCGGGCTGCTGCCCGGACAGCGCCTCGGCTTCGGCCCCGGCCTGACGCCGCGCATCTTTGCTCAGATTGTGGTGAACGGCTTCATCGGGCTGGGGCTGGGCATGACGCTGCTGCTGATCGGGCTGGCCCACGGCAACGCCGGCGTGGTCGCCACCCTGTCGGCGACCAGCCCGGTGCTGATCCTGCCGATGCTGTGGGTCTGGACCCGCCAGCGTCCGGGTTCGGGTGCCTGGGCGGGCGCCGTCGTCGCGGTCCTGGGCGTGGCGCTGATCGTCAACCGCTGAGCCTGTCTGGAGAGTTCTCCGCGGTTTGAAAATTTTTATCTGAAACGGTTGCGTCCGCCAATTTCCGGGGCAGGATGGAGAAACCGGCACCCGGTTCCCGCATTCCGATAAGGCGCGACACCCCATGGCCTCCCCCCGCCGCAAGCGTTCCGGCGCCGCCCCCGACGCGCCGGTGCTGCATCTGACCCGCTTCCTGCCCTACCGCCTGTCGGTGCTGTCCAACACGGTCAGCCACACGGTCGCGAAGCTGTACGAGAAGCGATTCGGCATCACCATCCCAGAATGGCGGGTCATCGCCGTGCTGGGCGGCGGCGAGACGCTGAGCGCGGGGGAGATCGCCCAGCGCACCGCCATGGACAAGGTGCAGGTCAGCCGGGCGATCAGCCGGATGCTCGATTCGGGTCTGATCCTGCGCGAATCGGGCGCCACCGACCGCCGCAAGGCGCAGCTGACCCTGACGCCCAAGGCGTTGGCGATCTACACGGAGATCGTCCCCCTCGCGCTCGCCTACGAGCGGGAACTGACCGGCGCCCTGACGGAGGAGGAGATGGGCCAGATCGACGGCCTGCTGGCCAAGCTCCAGGCCCAAGCCGACGCGCTGGCCGCCCGCCCTGCTACGCAAAGTCCTTGAAGCTGTCCGCCGCCGCGCGGTCGTAGCCCTGGCTGGCGCGCAGGAGCTGGCGCGTGTAGTCCTCCCGCGCCGCCCCCCGGCGCAGGGCCTCCACGTCCATCTCCTCGACGATGCGGCCGCGGTTCATCACGGCCAACCGATCGCACATGGTGGCGACCACCGCCAGATTGTGGCTGACCAGCACATAGGTCAGCGCGTGCTCCGCCCGCAGCCGCTTCAGCAGGTTGAGGATCTCCGCCTGCACCGACACGTCGAGCGCCGAGGTCGGCTCGTCCAGCAGCAGCACCCGCGGCTCCAGCACCAGGGCGCGGGCGATGGCGACGCGCTGGCGCTGCCCGCCGGAGAGCTGGTGCGGGTAGCGGAAGCGGAACTGCGGCCCCAGACCGACGTCGCGCAGCACCCGGTCGATCCGCGCGTCGGCATCGCGCAGCCCATGGATGGCGATCGGCTCGGCCAGGATGCGGTCGATCGTGTGGCGGGGGTGCAGCGAGCCGTAGGGATCCTGGAAAACCATCTGGCAGGACTTGAAGAAGCCTTTCTCACGGCGGCGGCTTTGCACGGCGCCAGCCACGGCGATGGAGCCTGTCCAATCGTGGTTCAGCCCGATGACGGCGCGCAGCACCGTGGACTTGCCCGACCCCGACTCGCCGACCAGCCCGAAGCTCTCGCCCTCCCGCACGGCGAAGGACACCCCCTGCACGGCGGCCACCGCATCGGCGCCATGACCGAAGGTGACGCGCAGATCCTTGACGTCGATCATCGCCCGCCCTCCAGCCAGGACGGATCGCGCGCCAGCACCGGCAGCTCCTCCCGCGTGTCGTCCAGGCGCGGCAGGCTGTCGAGCAGGCCGCGGGTGTAGGGATGCTTCGCCGCGTGCAGCTCCGACGCGCGGCAGGTCTCGACCACCCGGCCCGCGTACATGATCAGGATGCGGTCGCAGAAGGACGCCACGAGGTTCAGGTCGTGGCTGACGAAGATCATCCCCATGCCGCGGCTGGAACACAGCTCGTCCATGATCGCCAGCACCTGCATCTGCACCGTCACGTCGAGCGCCGAGGTCGGCTCGTCGGCGATCAGCAGGTCGGGGTTGGGGATCAGCATCATGGCGATCATGATGCGCTGGCCCATGCCGCCCGACACCTCGTGCGGGTAGAGGCCGTAGACGCGCTCCGGGTTGCGGATGCGCACGGCCTCCAGCATCTCCAGCGCGCGCCGCTTCGCCTCTGCCGTGCCGGCGCTGGAATGGACGCGGTAGGCCTCGGCGATCTGGGCGCCGATGGTCATCACCGGGTTCAGCGAGAATTTCGGGTCCTGCATGACCATGGAGATGCGGCGCCCGCGGATGCCGCGCAGCCGCTTCTCCGGCAGGGTCAGCAGATCCTCGCCCTGGAAGCTCAGCCGGTCGGCGGTGACGATTCCGGGCGACGGGACCAGCCGCAGGATGGCCCGCCCGGTCATCGACTTGCCGGAGCCGGATTCGCCGACGATGCCCAGCTTTTCCCGTCCGACGGTGAAGGAGACGCCGCGCACCGCCTGCGTCACGCCCGTCCGGGTGGGAAAGGAGATGCGGAGGTTCTCGACCTCCAGCAGAGGTGTTTCGCTCATTGGCGGTTGGCTCATTGGCCTTTCGGGTCCAGAACGTCGCGCAGGCCGTCGCCCAGCAGGTTGAAGCCCAGGCTGACCACGAAGATGGCGATGCCGGGCATGGTGGCGACCCACCACTGCTCCAGCACATACTGGCGCCCGGTGGCGATCATCGCACCCCATTCCGGGGCGGGCGGCTGCGCGCCGAGGCCGAGGAAGCCCAGCCCCGCCGCCGTCAGGATAATCCCCGCCATGTCCAGCGTCACCCGCACGATCAGCGAGGAGGAGCAGAGCGGCACGACATGGCCGAGGATGATCCGCGGCGTCGAGGCGCCCTGGAGCCGTGCCGCGCTGATGAAGTCGCTCTTGCGGATGGTGATCGTCTCGGCCCGCGCGATGCGGGCGTAGGGCGGCCAGCTGGTGATCGCGATGGCGATGATGGCGTTCTCGATGCCCGGCCCCAGCGCCGAGACGAAAGCCAGCGCCAGAATCAGCTTCGGGAAGGCCAGGAAGATGTCGGTGACGCGCATCAGCACCGCGTCCACCCAGCCGCCGAGATAGCCCGCCACCGTTCCGATCAGCAGCCCGGCCACCGGCGCCGTCACCGCGACCAGCGCCACGATCATCAGCGTCAGGCGGGAGCCGTAGAGGATGCGCGACAGGATGTCCCGCCCGAAGGCGTCGGTGCCCAGCCAGTGCGCCGCGCTCGGCGGCAGCAGCCGCTGCGACAGGTCCTGCGTGTAGGGGTCGTAGGGGGCGAGCAGCGGGGCCAGCGCCGCCATCAGAACCAGCAGCAGCACGATGCCCAGCCCGATCATGGCCAGCCGGTTGCGCGCGAAGGCCAGCCAGCCCAGGTAGACCCGGCCCATCCGGGCCTGCCCGCGGGAGTGCGGCGTCTCGGCGGTCAGCCACGCCCGCAGCCCGCTTTCGGTCGTTTGCGTCTGTGCGGTCATCGCGCCCTCGGATCCAGCAGACGATAGAGCAGGTCAGACAGCAGGTTCAGGCCGATGAAGACCGCCCCCACCACCAGCGTGCCGCCCAGCACCGCGTTCATGTCCGCCGACAGCAGCGAGTTGGTGATGTAGAGCCCCAGCCCCGGCCAGGCGAACACCGTCTCCGTCAGCACCGACCCTTCCAGCAGCGAGGCGTAGGACAGCGCCACCACCGTGGTCAGCGGCACCGCGATGTTGCCCAGCGCGTGGCGCCAGATCACCCGAGCCTCCGACATGCCCTTGACGCGGGCCGTCGTGATGTATTCCTGGCGGAGTTGGTCCAGCATGAAGCTGCGCGTCATGCGCGCGATGTAGGCCACGCTGTAGAGGCCGAGGATGCCCGCCGGCAGCACCAGATGGTGCAGGGCGCTCCAGAACACGTCGCTCTCGCCGGCCAGCATGGCGTCCACCGTGATGATTCCGGTCACCGGATCGACCAGCCCTTCGTAGAAGACGTCCACCCGCCCCGGCCCCGGCGCCCAATCGAGCCGCGCGTAGAAGACCAGCAGCGCCATCAGCCCCAGCCAGAAGATCGGGATGGAATGGCCGATCAGCCCGATCACCCGGATCAGATGGTCCGGCCAGCGCCCGCGATGGACGGCGGCCATCACCCCCGCCGGAATGCCCAGCAGCACGCCGACGACCAGCGCGGCGGTCGCCAGTTCCAGCGTCGCCGGGAAGACGCGCAGAATGTCCTCCAGCACCGGGCGGGAGGTCAGCACCGAGGTGCCGAAATCGCCCTGGATCACGTCGCCGACGTAGCGCAGGAACTGCTGCCACAGCGGCAGGTCCAGCCCCAGCTCCTGACGGACGCGGGCGTAGGTGTCGGCGGACACGCGGTCGCCGACCACGGCGATCACCGGATCGATCGGCACCACGCGCCCGATCAGGAAGGTGACGAGCAGGAGGCCGAGGACGGTCAGCGCCACCGAGACGAGCAGCCCCGCCCCGCGAATCGCATGACGCCGCCCCGGCATCCCCGGTCGTTTCAGAATAGCGGCCAAGTTTCACCCGAGATTGAAGCAAAAAACCCTCTCCCCCCTGGGGAGAGGGGAGGGTGAGGGGGTTGCGCTTGTGCCGAACGTACGGGCCGTGCGAATCCCCCTCACCCTAACCCTCTCCCCGGAGGGGAGAGGGGATGACGTACGGGAAGGATAAAGCCCGCCTTACTTCTTGCTGACCTTCCAGTAATAGTTGCTGTCGAAGCTCGGCCCCCAGACCAGCCCTTCGACGTTGCTGCGCTCCGCGATCACCTCGGTCTGCTGGAACATGATGACGAAGGGCGAGGTCTCCAGCACCTCGCGCTGAAGCTCCTGGTACATGGCGGCGCGCTTGGCGGTGTCGCGCTCCTCGACCGCGGCGGCGGTCTTCTTGGTCAGCTCGGGGATGTCCCAGGCGTTGCGCCAGGACAGCGGCTTGGCCTTCGCGTCGTCGGCGTTGTCCGGGTTGGCGGCGAAGGTGTCGGCGTTGGTGTTTGGGTCCTGGTAGTCGGCGCCCCACTGGTACAGCAGCGCCTCGTGGTTGCGGGCGCGGTACTTGGTGACCACCTGCTTGCCGTCCGCCGGCAGCAGCTTGACCGTGATGCCCGCCGCCGCCGCGCTGCCCTGGATGGCCTGGGCCATGTCCATGCTGGGCGAGGTGTTGCGGACGTCCATGGTCACCGTGATGCCGTCCGGATAGCCGGCTTGGCGGAGCAGTTCCTTCGCCTTGGCCGGATCGTACGTGTACGGGTTCTCCTCCAGCGCGCCGAGGAAGCCCTTGGGCAGGAAGGCCTGATGGACGGTGCCGAGACCGTTCATGATGGTCTTCGCCATGCCGTCGTAGTCCACGGCGTATTTGAAGGCCTTGCGCACGTCGGGCTTGGCCAGCACCTCGTTCTTCTGGTTCAGGCCGAAATAATAGAGCGTGCCCTTGGGCGCCTGGACGATGCGGATCTTGTCGTTGCCGCGCAGCGGCTCGAACTGCTCCGGCTTCAGGTTGCGGGCCACGTCGACGTCGCCCTTTTCCAGCAGCAGGCGCTGGGTCGCCGGCTCGGCGATGTGGCGGATCAGCACGCGCTTCACCGCCGGGGCGCCGCCCCAATAGTTGGCGTTGGCCTCCAGCGACAAAAGCTCGCTGGCTTTCCACTGGCGCAGGACGAAGGGGCCAGACCCGGCGGAGTTGGCCTTCAGGAAGGCGGCGCCGAAGTCGCCGTTGACCTCCTTGCTCTTGACCAGCTTGGCATCGACCACGCCGGACACGTCGGCGGTCAGGCAGTAGAGCACGAAGGTCGGGGCGTAGGTCTTGTCGGTCTCGAAGACCAGGGTGCGCGGGTTGGTCGCGCGGACCTTCTGGTCGACGTTCTCCGGCGTCAGGCCGAACTGGGTCAGGATGAAGGCCGGACCCTTGTTCATCTTCACGGCGCGCTGGAGCGAATAGGCCACATCCTCCGCCGTCAGCGGGTTGCCGGAGTGGAACTTGATGCCGTCGCGGATGGTGAAGGTGAAGGTCTTGCCGTCGTCGGAGACGGTCCAGCTTTCCGCCACCTGCCCGTAAATCTTGCTGACGTCGTTGACGTCAAAGCGGATCAGCCGGTCGTAGACCTGGGCGCCGTACTCCGCCCCCGACAGCTCGAAGATTTCGCCGGGATCGAGCGTCACGATGTCGTCGAACTGCCAAGCCATGACCAGCGTGTCCTTCGGCGTGTCGGCCAGGACCGGCGTGGTCGCGAGACCGAAGGAAAGACCGGCGGACAGAAGGGCGGCACCGGCCAGACGGCGCGCGAGCGTGTTCATGGTTCCCATACTCCCTGCGTGATCCCGGAACGACCCCGGACGGGGCGAATTCTCTTTGGAATTCTTAGCGGTTAACGGCCGGATGATCCGGCGGCGCGGGTTCGCCTGTCAAGCGGGCGGCGGTCATAGCGGCCCCCTGCGACCAAACGCGAACGCCTTAACCCGGTCCGCAACAGGCTTGCCGATCCCGCCCGTCCGTCCACATCACTGGGAAAGCGATGGAGGACCCATGGATCAGGACCGCGAGAACGGCCAGTCGCGCGTGCCCAAGCCGCCGAGCCGCGACGAGGTGGAGAAGATCAGCGACGCCCAACGCTACATCACCGACGACTGGACCGGCGACGGGGGAAAACCAGAGGACCGGCCCACGAACGGCAGCGGACGTTGAGTCCAGGGTCGTCCCCGCGTAGCCTCGTCCATCAAGGACCACACACGCGGGGACGACCATGATCGGGAACGACGGAAAGCCGGTGTCGAAGGAGGGGCTGCGCCAGCACCTCGCCGCCTACAACACGCAGTCGCGCGGCTCGAAGGAGTTCGCGGCGATCCCGCGCGCACTGGTCACCGTCTGCGACAACCTGAAGGCCGGCAAGACCACCTACGTGAAGTGCCTGGACGGCCAGTTGCAGCTGTCCCGGCGCAAGGACAACAGCGTCCAGGCGGCGTAGCGGCCCGTCACCCCTCGCCCTTCACCGGGAAGTCGAACCAGGGCAGGCGCAGGAACTCGTGTTCGCGCAGCCGCGGCGCCCGCCCGCGCCGCGCCCAGTCGTGGAGAATGGCGTAGGGCGCCGCCTGGTCGAGCGTCCAGGCCGCCTCGCCCCGGTCGAAGAACCAGCCGATATAGGCGCGGACGAGGCCGAGGAACTCCCGCCCCGCCGCGGTCGGCGCGATGCCGAGGAAGCTGACGATGATGTCATCGAACGGCCCGCGGGCGCGGCGGTCGCGCATGATCGTCAGGTCCCAGCCCGTCCCGTCACGCAACTCCGGTGGAAGCGGCGCGGTACAACGCGCGTCGATGTCGGTGATGAAGACCGGCGCCCCCGTCCGCTCCAGCAGGTCCAGTGCCACGAAGAAGCGCGCGCAGGCGTAATAGGTCGTCTCCGCCCCCGGCACCTGGGCGGACAGGTCGATGCGCTCCAGCGACCAAGACAGCCGCCCCGGCTGGGTGGCGCAACGGCCGTCCAGATCGGCGCGGTCCTCCACGCCGGGATTGACGATGTGGACATGCACGCGGTCGCCCGGCGCGTCCTTCAGGGCATGGGACAGGAACCAGCCACCGAAGCGCCGCCAATAGCCGGAATCGACGCTGACCAGCAGGATCGCCCCGCCTTCGGCCGCGGGCGGAACCGGCATCGACCGCTCCCCCACCTCGGCGATGCGCGGCCGATACCCGGCGAGCGTGTCGAGGAAGACCGGGCGCGCATCGACCTGCCGCCATTTCGCCGCCTGCGGGTCGGCGCGGATCGCCTCCTCCGACCAGCCGCGCAGACAGCGCCGGACAAGCCGCGAGGCGGTCACCAGCCGTCCCCGCCGGTGGAGGCCATGGGCGATGCAGGCCGCCGCCGCGCCATCCCCCGGCGCGCGCCGCAACCGGTCCCGCGCCCGCTCGGCGATCCGCTCCAGCCGCGCATCGTCCAGCATGCCGCGGTGAATGGTCAGCACGGCGGTGCGGAACAGCGCCGCCTCCGCCACCTCCCCCGCCCCACGCCCCAGCGCCGCCAGGAACAGGTCGAGCGCGCGGGCGAGCGGTACGACCCAGCTCGCCTCCGGGCGGTCGGCGCGGGGAAATTCCGGCAGGGCGCCGCTCGCCTGCAAGGTCGCCATGGCGAGGTTGCTCAGCGCCCCCCCGTCGCCCGGACACAGCCTTGCCGCCCGGCCGTAGCCCGTCGCCGCCCCGTCGGCCTCCCCCGCCGCCAGCCGCGCGCGCCCCACGGCGGCCCAGGCGTCGGCGCTGTCCGGCGCCAAGGCCAGGGCGCGGGCCAGCCAGCGCCCCGCCGCCAACGGTTCCGGCCCGCCGGCCAGCAGCCGCCCCGCCGCCAGCGCCGCCGCCCCATAGCCGGGATCGATGCGGAGGGCGGCGCGGAAGCATCTGAGCGCCTCATCCATCCGGCCCAGATCGCCGAGCGCCAGCCCCCGGTTGAAGGCCGCCTTGGCGCGCACCGGCTCCAGCGCCAGGGCGCGTGCGTGCTGCGCGGCCGCACGCACCGGGTCACCACCGCTGCGGCGCAGACTGCCCAGATTGTCGTGATAATCCGCCGCCTCCGGGTCCAGCGCGATGGCCTGGGCGATCAGCGACACCGCCTCCTCGCTCCGCCCGGTCTGCCCCGCCAGGACACCCAGCAGATGCAGCGCGTCGGCCTGCCGCGGATCGGCGTCGAGGATCGCCCGGTAGACCCCGGCGGCCTCGCCCATCCGTCCGGCCCGGTGATGACCGATGGCGATGGCGTAGGCTTCGGACAGGCTGACCATGACGACTCCGGGAACGTTCAGGGGGGCTTGCGACATCGCGCCCGCTTGCGGAGGCGCACCGTCCCTCTACCATCGCGGGCCATGAGAACCGATCCCGACGGCCTTCCCCATCATGACGACCGCCGCGCCCTGGCGGAAGCCCTGCGCGCCGCTCTGACGCAGCGCTGTCCGGACGCCGACGCCGATCTGGCCGCGGCCATCGGGGCCATGGCGGCCAGCCGCTTCTTCGGGGTGCGCTTCCGCGCCGAGGGCAACGCCGCCCGCGCCTGGGTCGCCCGCCGCCCCAACCCCGACGTGTTCGAGGTCTGGGACCCCGCCACCGGCGCCTGGGACTTCATTGAGCGCCTGCCCGACCCGTCGCTCCACCAGCCGACGCCGGAGGGCACCGCGCGCATCGCCGCCAAGGCGCAGCAGGCCATGGCGACGGTCGCCGCCGCCGGGCGTCTGGCCCACGCCCTGGCCGCCGGAATCGAGCCGGACGACGAGTAAAAAGACCTCAAGCGGTGGCGAACAGCCCGCCGTCCTCCGGCCCGTCCGACCCGTCATCAGCATTCGGATCGCCCAGCGCCGTCTCCCAGCCCAGCGCCGGCAGGGCGATGCTGCGCGTGTTGCCCAGCCCGCTGCGCGTGGCGACGAAGCCCCGCTGCTCCATGTAGGTCAGCAAGCGCCGCGCCCGCCCGCGCGACCGGCTGCCGCAGGCGCGGGCCACGTCGGCGTCGGACGGGCAGGGCAGATGGTCCAGCGCCGCGCGGGCCAGCAGCAGGAAGACGACCTGGATGTCCTCCGGCAGGGTCGCCGCGACCTGGGTCGCCTTCGCCCAGGCGGGATTCTCCTCGGTGCCGTCCCCCGCCCCGGCGCGGGCCGCCGCCAGCTTGCGCCGGAAGGCGGGCAGTTCCAGAAGCTCGCCCCGCACCCCCTGCGTCCGGCAGCGCACCAGAAAGTCCTGGTACAGCACGGCGATGGAGCGGTAGGGCGCCTCCGGATCGGCCAGCACCGCGCGCAGGATCGCCTCGTAGGCGGCTTTGCGCTCCGCCACCTGTTCCGGCGTTTCCGGCTCCTCCATGGGCAGCGCGGGGGCCGCGTCCTCGCTCTCCGGCTCCACCGGCAGCGGGCGCGGGCGGGACAGCTGGGCCAGCAGATCGGCGCTGGCGCTGGTCGAGGGGCGGCGCACCGGCAGGCGCGGCGGCTCCGGCTCGCCCGGCTTGAAGATCAGCTCCCGCGCGTCCTCCAGCGGGGTGTCGGGCAGCGGCATCAGCTTCGGGCTGCCGGCCCGCCCCTGCGTCTCGACGGCACCGATGCGCAGCGGCAGCGGGCGGCGCGAGATGGCCGGGCCGAGCGCGATGAAGTGCCCGCGCTCCAGATCGCGGAACATCTCGGCGGTGCGGCGCTCCATGCCAAGCAGGTCGGCGGCGCGGGCCATGTCGATGTCGAGGAAGGTGCGGCCCATCAGGAAGTTGGAGGCTTCCGCCGCCACGTTCTTGGCCAGCTTGGCGAGGCGCTGCGTCGCGATCACCCCGGCCAGCCCGCGCTTGCGCCCGCGGCACATCAGATTGGTCATGGCGCCCAGCGAGACCTTGCGCGCCTCGTCCGACACCTCGCCGGCGGCCGAGGGGGCGAAGAGCTGCGCCTCGTCCACCACCACCAGCATGGGGTACCAGTGGTCGCGGTCGGCGTCGAACAGCCCGCCCAGGAAGGCCGCAGCGTGGCGCATCTGCATGTCCGCGTCCAGCCCCTCCAGGTTCAGCACGACGGAGACGCGGTGCTGGCGCACGCGGGCGGCGACGCTCTGCAGGGCGGCCTCGCTGTGCTCGTCGGCGTTCACCACGATGTGGCCGAAGCGCTCGGCCAGAGTCACGAAGTCGCCCTCGGGGTCGATCACCGCCTGCTGCACCCAGCGCGCGCTCTGCTCGATCAGGCGGCGCAACAGGTGCGACTTGCCGGAACCGGAGTTGCCCTGCACCAGCAGGCGGGTCGCCAGGAGTTCCTCGAGATCCAGCATCGCCGACGCCCCCGTCGCGCCAGCCGTCATGGCCGCCCCCATGTCGATGCCGACCTTCATGCCCCGCCGCCCCCCAAGATCCATCATCGTCTGCGTTGAAGCGCACCCCTATAGCGCAAAGCGGGGCCGCGGTGCGAAGGGCATTTTGGATCGCGCTACGCGCAGACGCCTTGCCTTTGTCACGAAATCGAAAAGATCATCCGCTACAAGATGGGCTTGCCCGCGACGAACATGGACAGCCGGCGGTGGACGAAGCCATGGCCTCGGTGCCAGCAGAAGAATGGGACGATCGCTCCGGCACCCCGGCGGGGAGCGCCCGCAAGGCCGCGCTGCCGGCGGAATGGACCCGTCTTCTGGCCGGGCTGTCGGTCGCCTTCCAGCCCATCGTGCAGATGCGCACCGGGCGCTGCCACGGCATGGAGGCGCTGCTGCGCGGCCTGGAGCGCAGCCCCTTCGCCAGCCCCAACGACCTGCTGGACGCCGCCTGCATGCAGGGCCTGCTGGCCGAGGTGGAATGCGCCTTGCACGCCAAGGCGGTGGCGGCCTTCCGCGCGCTGGACCACTGGCCGAACGCCAAGCTGTTCCTGAACATCGACGCGCGGGTGGTCGGGGTGGCCGGCTCGCCCTGGCTGGCCCCCGTCGCGCTGGCCCCCTTCACGCTGGCCCCCTTCACGCTGGACGGCGGCGCGCCCGACCCGCGCCTGACCATCAGTCTGGAGATTTCCGAGCGGCGGGAATTGCGTCCCGACCACAGCATCGAGCAGGCCATCGACCGCTACCGGCAGGCCGGCATCGGGGTGGCGCTGGACGATTTCGGCGTCGGCTTTGCCGGGCTGCGGCTGCTCTACGAATCCAAGCCCGACTACCTCAAGATCGACCGCTATTTCATCGACGGCATCGACCAGGACACGCGCAAGCGGGCGATCGCCCACGCGCTGGTCGGCTACGCCCACGCGCTCGGCATCCTCATCATCGCCGAGGGGGTGGAGACGGAGAAGGAATTCTACACCTGCCGCGATCTCGGCTGCGACTTCGCCCAGGGCTATCTCATCGCCCGGCCGAGCCTGGATCTGCGCGCTGTGCCCGAGCGCTACGGCATCGTCGAGGAGCTGAACCGCCGGGACCGGCGCAAGCCGAACGAGGCCAGCCTGCGCCTGTCGGAAGTGATCGAGCGGCAGCCGCCGCTCGCCGTCAACTCCCCGAAGACGGAGCTTCTCGACTATTTCCGCGGCGACAACAGCCCGTCCATCGCCCCCATCGTCGACCGCCAGCAGCGTCCGCTCGGGCTGATCCGCGAGCGCGACCTGAAGCGCTTCGTCTACTCCCGCTTCGGCAGCGAGCTTCTGCGCAACAAGGGGCTGGGCGACACACTGCTGGATCTGGTGGTGAAGAGCCCGGTCTGCGACATCTCCACGCCGCTCGACCAGGTGATCGAAGCCTTCTCGGCGGAGGAGGCCAGCGACGGCATCATCATCATCGAAGGCGGCGAGTATGCCGGCTTCCTGTCCAGCGGCGCGCTGATCCGGCTGGTGCATGAGCGCAACCTCGCCATGGCCGCGGACCAAAACCCGCTGACCCGCCTGCCCGGCAACGCCGCCATCGTACGCCACATCGAGCGCGCCCTTCAGGAGCAGGACCGCAAGCACGTCCTGGCCTATCTCGACTTCGACAACTTCAAGCCCTTCAACGACCGGTTCGGTTTCCGCCAGGGCGACCGCGCCATCCTGATGTTCAGCGAGCGGCTGAAGGCCTGGGCCTCGGGCAACGGCGGCTTCGCCGGCCACATCGGCGGCGACGACTTCTTCGTCGCCCTCAGCGGCGCCGAGGAAAAGGATGCGCTCGCCCGCGTGGCGGACCTCGTCGCGCAGTTCCGCTCCGACGCGGAGAGCCTCTACGATCCGGAGGCGCGGGAGGCCGGCTGCTTCGAGGGCAAGGACCGCTACGGCGCGGTTCGGCGCTTCCCGCTGCTGTCGGCCAGCGGCGTCGCCGTGGTGATCGCTCCCGGCCCGCACCGCCTGACCCCCGACACGATCAACACCGCCATCGCCGGCCACAAGGCCATCGCCAAGGAAAGCCCCGACAAGCTCTGCACCGTCCACCTTCCAACCCTTTATCCCCTCCCCTGCGCAGCTCTCGCGCAAACCGAAGGTTTGCGCTGACGCGGCAGGCGGACCTCTGGTCCGCCGAGAGCGGGGGAGGGCTAGGGAGGGGGCCAGCATCGAGATCCCAAACACAACGAAAAACCGGCGCTTCCCACGGGGGAAAGCGCCAGCTTTGTCGTTCATGAAGCCGATTGTCAAGTGTGCTTGAAGCCTGCTGCGTCCACGTCCTTGGCTGGTTTGGCGTGTGCCGTGGTGACCTGGCGGCGACC